>JAILOW010000085.1 GCA_024690635.1 Butyrivibrio sp. | reverse complement strand
TGATAAATATGTTGTAAGTATCCGGCGAGCCCGTAAGAGCCATCACCAGAAGATAAATATACATGCCAACAAGCAGGATCACTCCCGCTAATGCCAGCACACGCTTGTACATAGGTGTTTTCTTATTCTGATCCATTCTTTACTCTTTCCCTGCGAAAACAGACTTATATTTTCTTAACCAAAGTAAGTCTATTCTCGTTGTTTTTGTACTCATAGTCAACCCTGTCCATGGTCTTTTTTACCATAAATATTCCAAGGCCGCCGATCTGACGCTCCGCAGCGGAAAGAGTAATATCAGGGTCTTCTTTTTCCAGGGGATTGTAGGGAATTCCCTTGTCTGTAAAAGAGATCCGGGCAGAGTTTTCAGACGCATCCTTTTCTATGGAAATGGTTGCGTCTCCCTCCTTGCCTTCATATGCGTAATTGGCAATGTTGACAAAAATCTCTTCAACGGCCACATCTATCTGCATCTGAGTCTTCATGGAGCAGTCCATGTTCTCAAGCTCGGAATCGATAAACGATAGAACCTTTTCCAAGTTGTCAACCTGCGCTTTGACAGTGATCGTGTTCATGTCCGGAATCTCCCGATCTTATCACTCGATTGTAAGGATATCCACAAAGCCTGTTACTTCAAAGATTTCCTTTACTTCATCGCTGACGTTCTTTACAACCATGCTTCCCTGCTTGTTCATAACCTTCTGGGCGGATAAAAGAACACGAAGTCCTGCAGATGAAATGTATTCAAGCTTTGAAAGATCAAACTCAAGATTTGTTACTCCGCCAAGAGCTCCCTTAAGCTCATCATCAAGAGAAGGAGCTGTTGTGGTATCAAGTCTTCCCTCCAATCCGATTGTAAGGTCCTGTCCGTTTGCGATTTTGTTGATCTTCATTGTTTTTCTCCTCTCATGTTCGTATTATTTGCTGATATCAACCAAAAATGTAATATCTATTCTGTCTTTTTTTACTCCTACCATAACGTCCTTGGCAATGCTGGCAACAACTGATTTTTCAAGTTCGTCCCAGGCTTCTTCCGCAGCTTCGTTGGAGCTCTTTTCATCCTGAAGGGATGTTCTGTAATCCACAAGGGACCACATGATTCCGGAATCAGCAAGGCCTTCCATGCTGCTGTACATTCCAAGGCTTCCGTATCCTATGGAACCTGTTCCGTACTTCTGCTGAAGTGCCGCTACTTCTTCATAGTCAAGAATACCGTTTTCAACGATGTCTGCGATCTTTCCCATAAAGCCACCAACCAGCTTGTTTTCGCCCTTAGTGGACAAAGCCAGCATCTCACGCTTTTTAGCTGCATCCATCTGTGTCTTTAAGGTAAGTCTCAGGCAGTACTCTGTGGGATACTGCTCAAACCACATCACAGATCTGTAATCTCCCGCTATCTGATTAAGAAGTCCCAATGTTTCCTCAACCAGAAGCTTTAAATGAAGAGCGTCCTTTTTGCCAAGCTCAAGATCCTCGATATAGGTATCAACCTTATCCAGAGTCTCATTCAACTTGTCACGCTCACTTGTTACCACAAAAGGATCTGTGGAAATAAGAGGAACTCTTGATCCCACATTTTCAAGGGATATTGAGAAATCCTTGGTAACGATCATGGATATCTTTTCGTTTTTGATGCCCACTTCTATATCATCCGCAAGATTTGCAAGGATAGATCTTTCCAGATCCTCCCAGGCATCCTGAGCATACATGTCCTCACATCTGCGGGCAGAGAGCTCATCCTTGTAATCCCTGAGTGTCCAGCTGGATGTTTCTCCCGCTCCAAGCCTGAAGGTTGAAAGAAGTTTTCCGAAAAATCCTGTTTCCGCAGCATTTTCTCCTGTAGAAGAAACAGAAATAAGCTCCTCTCTCTTGTCAGAATCAAGTGCGCTGTTGGCGGAAAGATAGATGCGGGATACCCTTGCATCTCCCTCTAGCCAAAAATCACAGGCGCTCTCTCCGATGATGGATTTAGCCAGCCTCAGTGTTTCCTCACACAAAAGGCGCAGTCTCATGGCGTTTTTTCCTGAGAGCTTGGTGTCATAGATGTAGTTTTCAACAACGTCATCTGCTTTTTTCAGGTCCTTACTAATGTCTTCGATCAATACGTGTTCTGACTGCATTTTTCCCCTCCTAAGTAAAATTAACCGAGCAGCTGCTGAAGCCTTCCAAGTGCCTCTCTGTGCCTTAGCTTGGTAACACCGTAGCTAAGCTGCATCTTTTCAGCCACTTCCTGCAGCGTCAGTCCTTTATAATATCTGAGGACAATTATGTCCATCTGCTCCTGCGGCAGTTCCTTCAGTGCAGACGCAAGCATACTGAGAGTCTCACCGTTTAGGAAATCCTCCTCGATGCTACTCCTTGTATCCGAAAGATCCTCAGGTATTTCCGAATGAATGTGATTGGTCCTGTAAAAATCTATCACGGTATTGCTGGTTACTGCATAGATCCAGGTTGAAAGCCCAGCCTTGGTCTCATCAAAGGTATCAAGCTTACTGTAGATCTTTACAAAAACATCTTCACACAGATCCTCCGCATCCTCTGCGGAATTAACATGATTTCTGATATATCCGAAAACCTTGTCTCTGTAGTCCAGATATATCTGTTCTTTAGAAACAGCTGTCCCCATCGCAAAATCCTTTACCAGTCTCTTCTAGGCCTCATAACGGGATCTATAGGTTTAAAAGGTCTACTATCATCCTCATCATCTCCTGCAGAAATATCACCTGCAGCATTTACGAAAAAAAGTTCATTCTCAGACAGTTCTCTTCCCCCTGCGGGATATCTGCTTTCCACATCTTTGATAACATCCGCAAGATCACTGTTTTCCGCAAACTTCTGATAGTCAAATAGTCTTGAAAGCTTCTTTTCCATATTTGTACCTCCGAATTCCGATCTCAGGTTACATATGTTTATACGAAGGACCGGAACCCATGGCAATATTTTATCATGTTTTTACGAAAAAAAGTTAATTCAGGCGCTGACGCTCCACAAGTTTTGCAAAGATTCCCTGCTTTGCAACCAGCTCATCGTAAGTGCCTTCTTCCGCAACTTTTCCGTCATCAAGTACAAGAATCCTGTCACAGTTTTTTATTGTAGAAAGCCTGTGGGCAATGACTATTCTGGTGCATTCAAGCTTATCAAGAGCATCCGATACTTTCTTTTGTGTCACATTGTCAAGAGCGCTTGTGGCTTCGTCAAACATAAGGATCTTGGGCTTTGGAGCAACAGCTCTTGCAATCATAAGTCTTTGCTTCTGTCCGCCGGAGATTCCTCCCTGGCCTTCTGAAATAACGGTATTCATGCCCATGGGCATTTCTCTGATATCATCTGCTATACCTGCTATCTCGGCGGCTTCCCAGGCATCTTGTACACTAAGGAAAGGATCCGTGATAACTATATTTGAATATATATCTCCCTGGAACAGGCTTCCGTCCTGGGTCACAACACCGATCTTTCTTCTGACGGAATCAGGATCAAGTCTGGCAAGGTCCTTGCCGTCGTAGTACACCGCTCCCTTGGTGGGCTTTTCAAATCCCATAAGAAGTCTTAAAAGAGTACTCTTTCCGCAGCCTGTCCTTCCGACTATCGCCACATACTCACCGGATCTTACCTTAAAGCTTATGCCCTTTAAAACCTCCGGAAGTCTCTCTTCATAGGCAAAATGAACATTGCTGACCTCAATGCTGCCGGAGAGTCTGTTCACTATGATCTTGCCCTCGTTGTTTTCAGGCTCCGCATCCAGAATGGGTCTTGCCATATCAAGGATAGGTTTTATCTGCGCCGTGGAAAGAGCTATCTCGGCAATTGATGAAAAAGCTCCCTGCAGAATTCCGTAGGCTACCGAAAATGCAATATATTCAGAGGGCGAAGTATTACTTATGACCGCCATGTAATAGATCACAACGGTTCCTATGAGGGAAATGGATTTTACTATTGTTCCGTTTATTTTTATGAATGTAGGCGGATTGTAGTTTAAGTCCGCGCTCATGGTAAAATCGTTTGCCCAGTTTGCGAAAGCTCTTTTCTCTGCTCCGGCAAGTCTTATCTTCTGGATACCGTTTATGAGGGCATAACTGATGCCGTCTTCATGGGCATCATACTGCATGGTCTTGGAGGTTATGCCCATCTGGATCAATATGGTTACGACGGATACCAAAAGAGTCAGCACCAAAACCGCTATGGCAGGAACCATCAGCGAAGGCGCGAATCTGTCAACTTCAAACAAATAAAAAAGCGATGTCACAGCCACAAGGGGCACAGAAAAGAGATTGTCCATAAGAAGGTTGCAAAGACTTTCCACGGAATTTATCCTGGCCGCAAGTTCACCGGCGGTATACTTTCTGAAAAAGCCCGCAGGAAGTGTCAGCATTCTGTTCATAACCGCAGCTGACACATTAAGAGATGTCTTTATCTCAACCCTCTCTTCCATAAGATCATGAGCTATCTCTATGAGACGCACGGAAACAGTTGCCGCCATTATGAGAAGCGACGTACTGATAAGTACTGTCATGCTGCTGTTTTCCACCACATAGCCTGTAAGTAGCTTCACGGAAAGAGGAATGATAAGTCCTATGGCTGCAGTAAGCACAGCAAGGATCACCATGAATACAATGTCACTGATATTTATGCACTTTCTCATGTATTCAAAAAGATCCGGAATAGTGAGCTTTTTTAAAGGAAGAGGCCTGTAAAAGCAAAGGGCGTCTTCACTGATGTTTTCTGCGTTTTTGGAATTGACTTTAACAAGCTTTGCCTTCTGATAGTCGTAGTAGCTGTATCCGCCTACCCCGCCGGGGATAAGAGCTATGGAAGATCCGCTGTCCTTGAGAGTTCCCATCATGGGGCCTTCTCCCTCTTTTATCCAGCCTTCCGTAAGCTTAACTTCCCTGAACATGATGCCGTAGGGCTTTAGAAGGCTCTGAAAGTCAATCTCCTGTCCCAGGTCATTGAAGGTACTTTCCTTTGGCCTGAAGCCGTAGTATTTAATTATCTCCTGTACAGCTTTTCTTGTGACAAAGCGCTCATCGTTTATGGTCTGTGCGGCTTTTTTGCCCACAATGGAAGAAGCCATATTAAATATGGAATCCTCAAACATCTCCTGATCGCTGTCTATTCGCTGTCTTATCTGTTCGTCAAACCAACCCACTTATATGTACCTCAAGTTTATTCGTTTATAACAAGTTCTCTGTAAAGACCTTCTGTAGCAAAGAGTTCATCGTGAGTGCCACGCTCTGAGATCTCTCCTTTGTCCAGAACTATTATCTCGTCGCAGTCTCTGATGGTAGAAAGCCTGTGGGCTATCACTATGCAGGTAATGCCTCTTTGAGAAATGGCATTTACGACCTCTGCTTCCGTCTGTGAATCCAGGGCGCTGGTTGCTTCATCCAGTATGATGATGGAAGGATCCTGAGAAAGAACTCTTGCGATCTCGATCCTTTGCTTCTGGCCTCCGGAAAGATTCTTGCCGCCCTCTTCCACGTGGGCTTTGTAGCCTTCAGGTCTTTCCATGATCTCGTCGTGGATACGGGCATCTCTTGCAGCCAGTATCACTTCAAAGTCCTCTATGGAGCTGTCCCAGAGCTTTATGTTCTGATCGATGGTATCCTCAAAAAGAGTGATATCCTGATCCACAACTGCAACCGATCCTGTAAAGACATTTCTGTTTATCTCATCGATCCTTTTGCCGTCAAAAAGGATCTCTCCGCTCCAGGGCTTGTAAAGACCTGTAACAAGCTTGGAAATGGTGCTCTTACCACAGCCTGAAGCTCCGACGATGGCTATTTTACTGCCTCTTTTGATATTGATCGAAAGATCTTTTATCACAGGTTCAGAAAGCTTGGAATAGCCAAAGGTTACATTTTTTAGTTCCACATCTCCCTTAAGCTTGGCGTACTCTTCTTCAGTTGTCTCCTCTCGCCTTTCAAAGACACTGTCCACGGGATATTTCATAACATCCTCGATCCTCTCCATCTGTGTCCTTGTTTCCTGTATGGACTGACCGGCGGTTATGATGCTCATGGCGGGAGCAATGAAAAGTCCCAGATACATCTGAAATCCCGTCGCCTTACCAAGAGTAAAATCTCCCCTGATAACAAGAGCGATACCCATGGCAAGTACCAGATAATTGGACAGAGTACTTAAAAGCTCGGGGATACTTCCAAACCACAGATTAAGATGAGAGTACTCAATATCTTCCTTGTTTACCGCAGCCTGAAGTCCTGCCCACTTTTTGAAAAAGCCAAGCTCTGCGCCGCTGCTCTTTATGGTCTCGATCATCATGACTCCGGACATGGTGGTTGCCGCCAGCTTTCCTCTGTCACGCATACTGAGCCTTGTGAGATTTACCCTTTTCTTGGAGATGATTCTTGCAAATACAGCATTTATCATAATGTTCGCAATACCAACCAGGGTAAGGAGCGGGCTGTATCTGATCATGATAACCAGATAGAAAAACATCATGAACACATTGATGACAATTGGTGTAAGGGTCTGTACCAGATTGTTGGCTATGTTGGCGTTGGAGCTCTTTCTCTGCAAAATATCTCCCGAAAGCCTTTGGCCGAAAAACTCCATAGGAAGGCGCAGCACCTTCCATACGTAGGTACTGTTTCCAAGAACCCCCATTTTACCGTCGATCTTGAGGGAATAAATATCAGTTATTGCGCTGGTGATTATCTGAATGAATACAAAGAAGGACAAAAGTCCGATAAAGGGCATGAGCGCCCCGCGGTTATCCCCTGTCAGAAGATGGTCCATAAAGAACCTGTAGAATGCAGGATTTACCGCTTCGAAAACATAAGCAAGAACTGTGGCAGTCACCACAAAGACAATGGCAGGACCCGCACCTTTAAGCCTCTCTCTTGCAAACTCAAGGGTGCTCTTTCTTCTTCCTGTCTTTTCAAAGTTTTCCGTAGGTTCAAACATCAGGCATATTCCGGTAAAAGATTTATCGAACTCCTCCATGGAAACCTTGACGGAGCCTCGCGCAGGGTCGTTTATGTAAGCATATTTTCCGGAAAATCCGCAAAGAACCACAAAATGGTTAAAGTTCCAATGGATTATGCAGGGAAACTTTCCCTCTTTTGCAAGGGCTTCAGGTTCATACTTGTAGCCCCTTGCATCAAGACCATAGGCTCTTGCAGCCATAAGAATGTTTTTGGCATTAGAGCCGTCTCTGGACACACCGCAGTCGGATCGCACCTGTTCAAGCGCAACCCATTTGTCATAGTATGCCATTATCATAGTAAGGCAGGCAGCGCCGCACTCAAGGGCTTCCATCTGCATAACAACGGGAACCCTTGCCCTTCTGCCCGTCACCGGTTTTTTTACTATATCTTTCATTCAAGCACTCCGATGCAGTATTTTAGTCAAACAAAAGCTTTATAACCTGAGTCTGTCTGTAGCCCACCTTGACGTCGTAGGTTCCTCCGGGAATATCCGCATAGCAGATGGCCACTTTGTTGCCATCCTCATCAGTTCCCAGTGTATCGATGGTAAAATGAGCATCTCCCACATTCACATCCATGCCGGCTTTCACGTGCCTTGCATGTTTCTGATCCTGGAAAGACACAGTCATGATGCCGTTTTTCACTTCTCCGCTGCCATAGGCATAGCTGCTTATGGAAGTCTGAAGACTCCAGGCAAACATAGCGCCGAGTATAAGTATGATGGCACCAAGTATGATCCAGATGCCGGGAGTTGTAACGTGAAGATAGTCACTTAGATCCTCGGGAGATGAGATCCTGTCCACACTCTTTTTTCTGAAAATATCGTTATTCATAATCCATCCTCTAAAAAACGTTTGTTTCTAACTATTATAGCATAATAAAAAGCTGTAAGAGTCAAAGCTCTTACAGCTCTTAATACACATATATTATTTGGAAAGCTTGCTCTTTCTGTAGATGATATCATCCCTTGAAGGTCCGTTGCTGACGATAGTGATGGGATAACCGATCTGCTCCTCGATGAACTCAATGTAATTTCTGCAGTTCTCGGGAAGATCCTCGTACTTCTTGATGCCCCTGATCTCGCACTTCCATCCGGGAAGAGTCTTGAATACAGGCTTAGCCTTGTCAAGAAGGTGTGTAACAGGGAACTCTGTTGTAACCTCTCCGTCAATATCATATCCAACACATACAGGGATCTCATCAAGATATCCCAGTACATCAAGTACAGTAAATGCCACATCTGTTGTACCCTGGAGTCTGCAGCCGTACTTACTTGCAACACAGTCATACCAGCCCACACGTCTGGGTCTTCCAGTGGTTGCGCCGTACTCTCCGCCGTCGCCTCCGCGTCTTCTGAGTTCCTCAGCCTCATCACCAAAGAGCTCCGAAACAAATGCGCCTGCTCCAACAGCAGAAGAATAAGCCTTGGAAACAGTAACGACCTGTTTGATCTCATAAGGAGGGATACCTGCACCGATTGCTCCGTAAGCTGCAAGAGGTGAAGATGATGTAACCATGGGATAGATTCCGTGATCGGGATCCTTCATGGTTCCAAGCTGACCCTCCAAAAGGATGGTCTTGCCTTCCTTGATAGCTGTATCAAGATAGAGAGAAACATTTCCGATGTAAGGTTTAACCTGATCTCTCCACTCAATGATCTGCTTAAAGAGTGCTTCCTGATCGATGGGATCTGAATGATAGAGATTGACCAAAAGCACGTCCTTGATCTCTGCGATCCTTGCGATCTTTTCTTTTATAACGTCGTCGTCCTGGAAGAATTCATTTATCTGCCAGCCGATCTTGGCGAATTTATCAGAATAGAAAGGTGCGATTCCGGACTTGGTGGATCCAAAGCTCTTTCCTGCAAGTCTGGCCTCCTCAAGAGTATCAAATAGTACATGATAAGGCATCATCACCTGAACTCTGTCGGAGATCATGATCTGCGGCATGGGAACGCCCTTGGATGTGATCTCATTAAGCTCTTTCATGAACTTGGTGATATCAAAGGCAACACCGTTTCCTATGATGTTCATAATGTTCTGGTGGAACACTCCCGAAGGCATAGTGTGAAGAGCAAACTTGCCATAGTCATTTACTATTGTATGACCTGCATTGGCTCCTCCCTGGAAACGGATGACTACGTCAGCCTGACCTGCCAGGGTATCGGTGATCTTTCCTTTTCCTTCGTCTCCCCAGTTGGCACCTACTACTGCTTTTACCATTTTCGTTTTTCCTCACTAAAGAATGTTATGTGCATAATTAGACAACGCTATTATATTACTTCATTTTGATAAATAAGTAAAACCTTTTTCCGAAAGGATATGCATAAAAATTCCCCGCGCAGCTCACAGGCTACGCAGGGAATCTTCGTCTTAAAATATATTCGAAATAAGATTGTTATCCGTTTATTGTGAACTGTCCGATGAGGTTGTTCAGACTTGCGGACTGCTCCGAAAGCTCCTGGGAAACCGCACTTGATTCCTCTGCGGTAGCGGAGTTGTTCTGAACAACGCTGGAGATCATCTCGATTCCTCTGTCGATCTCATCCATGCTGTTGGACTGCTGCTCTGCAAGATCTCCTGTCTGGATGATCATCTCGGTGATCTCTTCTACGCTGTGCTGCATAGCATCCAGAGCTTCTGTGGTCTCTGCAACAACCGAATTACCGTTGTTGATCTCATCCATGGTATCGGCAATGAGCTGATGTGTATTCTTGGCTGCTTCTGTTGACTGGTCAGCAAGCTTACCTATCTGATCTGCAACAACTGCAAAGCCTTTTCCTGTCTCACCTGCTCTAGCAGCCTCGATGGAAGCATTAAGGGCAAGAAGTGATGTCTGTTTTGCAATTGCCTCGATTGTATTTGTAACCTGCTCGATCTCAGCCGAAGCCTCTGTGATCCTTGTCATGGCATCTGTAACAAGATGCATCTTTCTGGCACTGAGTTCTGCGCTGTCACGAACATCTGTGGCCATACTCTTACTCTTTTCGGCAACTTCTGCAAGCTGCTTGGTCTGCTCGGTAACGGAGTTAACAGAAGCTGTAAGCTCCTCAACTGCTGCAGCCTGATCTGTAGCTCCTTCTGCCAGATCATTGGCACCCTGGGACATATTGCTTGCACCCTGGGATACCTGTGAAGAAGACTCTTTAACTTCCAGAAGGGTACTGCTGAGGTTCTCTGAAATATCGGAAAGAGCTTTTCTGATAGCTTCATAATCTCCGATATAAATGGACTCGTTTCTTGAACCGGAAGAAAAATCTCCCACTGACATTCTCTTAAGTGTCTCATCGATATCACTTACGATATCTCCGATGGCATTGGTGGATGCATTGATATCACCTGCAAGCTTGCCAAGTTCATCTTCAGAGTCTGTCTCAATATTTATCTCAAGCTTTCCGCTTGCCATA
This sequence comes from Butyrivibrio sp., assembly GCA_024690635.1. The sequence goes on along the minus strand of JAILOW010000085.1, from coordinate 574 downwards.
TCGTCAGCAGCCGAGGAAATGGCTTCGATAGGTCCGAGGATGCTGTTTGTAAGAGCTTTTCTTGCTTTTGCTGAATATAACAATGCATAAACTACAACACACAGGGAAACTACGGTCATGATAAGTACAATAATAAGGGAGCGCAAATATGCAGCCTTGGCCTGATCCTTGGCAGAGATTCCAATAGCCTTGAAATCCTTTACAACTACCTTAATGGCTTCATTTACGCTGTTGGTATAGCAGGCATAGACTTCTTCGTCACTTGCACCCGATTCCATCAGGGATACCAGCGCATCATCGGCGTTTTCAATATCCTTGATATGCTGTCTTGCGGTATCAAGATCTCCTGAGTATACCTTGCCCAACTGATCAAGACCGTCATAGAGTTCTGCAATCTTCTCTTCTACTCCGGCCAGCTGCTCATTTCTGTCATCAGCATTTGTAGCAGTCATTGACCAGAGATAGAACTTTGCCAGAGCCTGGATTGTGATCCTTATCTCGCCCTGCTGGGAGTTCTGCTCATAATATGTGTTGTAGATACTGCTGATACTCGTGATAGAAATGATATCTATCA
>JAILOW010000069.1 GCA_024690635.1 Butyrivibrio sp. | reverse complement strand
TCTACAGGCATCTCGGGTGCAGGCTCTTCTGCGGGAGCTTCTACTCCACCGGCCTCAAGAGCTGCCATCATTGCCATCATATCTACATCGGCTGCTTCTTCTGCTGCGGGTTCTGCTGCAGGCATCTCAGCTGCGGGTATCTCGGATGCAGGTGCTACTTCTGCTGCCATCATTGCTGCCATTACGGCATCCATATCTGAAGGAGTCTCCTCTGCAGGTACCTCTGCGGGCGTTTCTGCTCCGCCGGACTCAAGGGCTGCCATCATTGCCATCATATCTACATCAGCTGCTGCCTCTTCAGGAACAGGCTCGGGTGCAGGCTCTTCTACAGGCATTTCAAGTACCGGCTCTTCTGCAGGCATCTCGGGTGCAGGTGCTGCCTCTGCCGCCATCATCGCTGCCATTACTGCATCCATATCTGAAGGAGCTTCCTCTGCAGATGCCTCGGCGGACATTTCTGCTACCGGCTCCTCTACAGGCATCTCGGGTGCAGGCTCTTCTGCGGGAGCTTCTACTCCACCGGCCTCAAGAGCTGCCATCATTGCCATCATATCTACATCGGCTGCTTCTTCTGCTGCGGGTGCCTCTGCGGGCATTTCAGTTGCAGGCTCTTCTGCGGGTATCTCGGATGCAGGTGCTGCCTCCGCTGCTGCCATTGCTGCCATAGCTGCCGCCACAGCGTCCGCTTCTGCAGTCTCAGCGGGACTGGGTATCTCGGATGCAGGCGCTGCCTCCGCATGTGTCTCTGCAGGTGCCTCGGTGGGCATTGCTACCACAGGTTCCTCTCCGGCGCTTGTTGCAGCAAGTATATCCTCTAAATTGGGAATATCTGCGATGGGCTCGGGCTCAGCTTTTTTGCGTAAGCGCTTTGGCTTTGGTGCCTCGGGAGCAGGCTCAGGGGCCGCTGTAGGCTCTCCGGCTGCCATCGCTGCCAAAAGATCATCAACATTCGCTGTCGAAATATCCTGTCCGTTCAATATATCCTGAGTACTCATGCCATCCATGATGATTCTCCTTTCAAGTTCAGCATTATTCATCGCAAAATGCGTCTATTTATATTATCGTTTATTTTTATTAGAATTTACAGTAAATTTTCTATAAAATCTCAAATAGTAAGCACAATTTGCTCAAGACGCCTTTGGGTTGGGAAAAGGACTGCCACAATCTAAGATTCGCCAAATGCGGCAGTGGGATTTTGCGCCATAGGTCTGCCACAATTTGATTTTATTGAATATAGGCAGTTGAATTTAGTGGTAAAAGACTGCCTGTATTGAGATATTTGAGATATAGGCAGATAACCTAAGACAAAGTGGACTGCCTAAATATATAAATAGTGCATTATAGGCAGACGATACTCCAAAAAACAAACTGCCCAAATCACGAAAATTTAAAAACAGGCAGGCCAAATCACATTTTCCGATCACATTTTCCGATCACATTTTCCGATTGCATTTTCCGATTGCATTTTCCGATCACATTTTCCGATTGTTTTTTATACTGCGCAAGGAACGCCGGGTAGACACGAATCAGAACCACCGGCTTAGCCGGTGGTTTCAGACTGTAGACAAAATGGTCTTGAGAGCATAGCTCTCAAGGCCATTTTGTCTACAGTCTGAGGCGCCCTATGAATCATTCATAGAGCGCCTTAGGGGGGAAAGTTGATTATACTGTATACATGAAGGGAATGCGTCAGGCTTTACTTTCTCTTTCTGCTGAACAAAGCAAGCTTTGCAAACAGATCATCAAGTATAAGCCTGCTGTCTATCTCCCTGTATACCCTGATGGGTCTGTTAAGTCCTGTGTGGACATAGTTCATATCTTTTGTGATAAGAGGAGCCTGTACATACTCAAACAGGAACCTGTGCTCATACAGCAGTAACCCCACTGCGGGATTATCACCAAGTACCCAGGTCTCACCGGTTCTAAAGGAATTCTTTCTGGGGCCTTCTTCGTGGGCATGCTCATCGAGCTGCTTTAAAAGATATTCTCCTATCTCGCCGCAGTCAGACACCTTGTACTCAATCTCTGCAAGAGAGATGGCCATCATCTCATATACGTTTTTTGGCACCTGCCAGAGATCGAGCTTACTTTCAAATACCACATTTGCGGCATTTATATCATTGCCAAGATTAAACTCCGTGCCGCCTTCAGGATACCTTCCACCGCCGATCCAAATGGCGGTAAGCCTTCCTGCGATGCGGGGCTCCATAAGATAAGCGCTGGCAAGGTCTGTAATAGCACCAAGAAAAAGCACGTACAAAGGCCTGTCATCATCCTTCATGGCTTCTTCTATGATGAGCCTTGCTCCTTCGCTTTCGACCGGGGTGGTCTTATCTGAAAGAGGCGTAGCCGCTCCGTGAAAGATCATTCCCTTTTTATCAAAGCCCATCTTGTCAAAGATTGTTTCAAGCTCACGATAGCTTCTTTCCATGGAATCTGGATGTCTTCCTATCCCGTAATGAGCTGCGATAAATCCCATGTTTTCAAACCTGGGGCTTAAAAGAGCCTGAACTATGGCAAACTGATCGTCAGCCTCATTCTTGGCATCTGTATCGACTATGACTCTTACAATCTTTTCTTTTGGCACGTCAAATTTATAATCGTTGTATCTCATAATTGTCCTCTTGTCATTTATTTATGCAGGCTACAGCTTCTTTCCAGCCACCGTATTTGATACCGGCTTTTTCCCTGCTCATTTTGGGTTCATGCACAGTTCTCTTCATGTGAGATAAAATGCTCTCATCCCAGATTCCCAAAGCTATTCCCGACATGTATGCAGCGCCTATGCCAGACAGCTCTTCCTGATCGGGGACAAGGACTCTGCAACCTGCCATGTCGCTCTGAAACTGCATAAGATATTCGTTGCGGGTAGGACCGCCGTCAACTCTAAGCTCTGACAGCGCCACGCCTGAGTCCTCAGACATAGCCTTAACGATATCCGTTATCTGATATGCGATGCATTCAAGAGCAGCCCTTGCGTACTCCGCTCTTCCGGTGGTTCTGTCCATTCCAAGAACAGCTGCCTTGGCGTGGAAGTTCCAGTAGGGAGCTCCAAGTCCTGTAAAGGCGGGAACAAGATAAAGCTCATCATCCTTATTGGCGATCTTAGCAAGCTCCTCGGTCTCAGCCGAACTGTCAATGAGCTTCATATCGTCCTTAAGCCAGGTGATAACAGCTCCCGTATAATTGAGATTTCCTTCAAGAACATATTGAACATGGCCGCTTCTGCCCCAGGCAAGGGATGTTACAAGGCCGTTCCTGCTAAGTATGGGGTCATCTCCGATATTCATCATTATTGAAGAGCCTGTACCATAGGTAGCTTTTGCTCTGCCGTTTTCAAGGCAGTCCTGTCCAAACAGCGCAGCATGGCTGTCTCCCATAACTCCATGGATCGGAATCTTTTCGGATAAAAAGCCTTCAAAATCCGTATAGCCAAATAAGGCATCGGAATCTTTTACCTCTGGCATATTTTCCGGATCAATGCCAAATAACCTGCAGATTGCATCATCCCAACGAAGGTTAAAGATATCAAAAAGCTGAGTTCTTGATGCATTGGAATAATCCGTGGCATAGGTCTGTCCGCCGGTAAGTCTGTAGATCAGATAGCTGTCCACTGTTCCGTGGCAGACAGATCTGTTATCTGCAAGCTCTTTTGCCCCGGTGGTATTTTCCAAAAGCCATGCGATCTTTGCAGCCGGAAAATAGGGTGAAAGCTTTATTCCTGTAGTGGTGAGGATATACTCCGCTCTTTCCTTTATTTCAGGTCTTTCGCAGATCCCCGCTGCTCTTGCACACTGCCATACGATTGCATTATCAAGTGGCTCTCCCGTCGCCTTGTCCCATATAACGCTGGTTTCTCTCTGATTGCTGATACCGACGCACTTTATAAGCTGAGGCTCTATGCCCACTTTTGCAACAACATCTTTCACTGCGCCTATTACATTTTCATAGATCTCTCCGGCATCGTGGCTGACCCATCCAAGGTCATTTACTATCTGCCTGTGCGGAAGGTCGGATCTGCATATAAGCGCTCCGCTTTCATCAAAAAGAAGCGCCTTTGTTCCCTGTGTACTCTGATCGATACCGATCACGTAACTCTCGCTCATAGATTCCCCTTTACAGTAGCTGCTATTCCTTCTGCGTTAAGTCCGTAGTAGTCAAAAACCGCCTTTGATTTTCCTGTGATCACATGGTCATCGGGAAGGGCTTTCTGAATGACCCTGCAGGGTCTGTTTGCTGAAACCACCGATGCAACATCGGCTCCGAGTCCTCCGAAAGGAGCATGTTCCTCAACTGTTACCACAAGATCTGCGTCCTTTACGGCTTCCAAAAGCGTGGCGCTGTCAAAAGGCTTTACACAGTACATGTCAAGAACGGTTACTGCAATGCCCTCGTTTTCAAGGAGCTTTGCAGCCTCTATCGAAGGTCTTACCATCTCGCCGCAAGCCAAGATAACTGCCTTCTTTTCTGCCGCCTTGCCGAATTTCAAAACCGTGGCTTTGTCCATTTCAAAGGGAGTGTTCTCCTCAGAGTAGATGTCTTCCACAGGGTTTCTTCCGACTCTTACGTAAGCGGGCTTATCATCTGTCAAAAGAGCTTCAATAAGCTTGGCAGTCTGGAATCTGTCACTTGGAAGGTAAACTCTCATATTTGGAATAGCAGACATTGCAGCGATATCCTGAGTGCTGTGATGGCTCATTCCAAGCTCGCCGTAGCTTATGCCTCCGCTTATTCCGATTAGTTTTACGTTTGTATTTGAATAAGCAACATCAACCTTTGCCTGCTCGTAGGAACGTGTTGATAAAAAGCTTGCAGGAGAAAAGCAGTAGGCCTTTTTTCCTAAATGAGCCATACCTGCAGCAATGCCCACAAGGTTCTGCTCTGCAATACCAACTTCCACGGACTGCTCCGGGAAGTTCTTAAAGAAAGGAGTCATGGATGCCGATCCTCTGGAATCTGAGCAAAGAGCTATGATATCCTTATCGTTTTTGGCGTGATCCATAAGTACTTCACATATTGCCTGTCTGTTAGGTATCTTATTCATTTGTTCACAGCCTCCTTTCTTGCATCTATAGCTTTTACGATCATTTGATACTCTTCTTCATTGGGAACGTGGTGATGCCAGCTTACGTTGTTCTCCATAACCTCACCGCCGCCGTAGCCTTTAATGGTATTGGCGATTATAAGTGTGGGTCTGTCAGTAACTTTCTTTGCCTCTTCAAAAGCCTTTGACATCTCCTCTATGCTATTTCCGTCAGCCTCGATAACATTCCAGCCAAAGCTCAGGACCTGGCTGTGAAGGTTTTCATGAGTCATGACTTCTTCTGTTGTTCCCGATATCTGCAGATGGTTTCTGTCAACAACAGCGCAGAGATTTCCAAGCTTATAATGGCCTGCTGCCATAAAGCCTTCCCATACTGAGCCTTCAGCAAGCTCGCCGTCGCCCATTACCGTATATACTCTGCTTGGTCTCTTATCCATTCTGCAGGCAAGAGCCATTCCCACAGATACGGGAAGTCCGTGTCCCAGTGAACCGGAGTTCATCTCAACACCGTCAATTTCGTTGTTTGGATGACCTATGAATTTTGAGCCAAACTGTGAAAAAGTATTTATAAGCTCATCCGTATCAAAGAATCCCTTATCCGCCAGAACTGCGTAGTAGCTCTCAACGGAATGTCCTTTACTCATAATGAAGTAGTCGCGGTCAGGATCATCTTTGTTTTCGGGAGATATGTTCATGACATCAAAATACAAGGTCACCAATGTCTCCATTACGGAGAAGTCCCCGCCTATATGGCCGCCTCCTGACTTCATGATCATCTCAAGGACCACCTTTCGAAGGTCCATGGCTTTTAACGTTAATTCATTTACTCTTTCTTTATTCATATTTCACCCCTTGATTTTTATGATGGTTACAGTATTCCGTGGATCTTATCCAGAACTTCCTGCTCCACATCATCGTACAGATCAGGCTTTACGCCGATATATTTGCAGGCCTCGTAGAGAACCGGCACAACATCCTGATGGATACCAACGCAGTGGTGGATGTAAGGTCCTTCAACGATCTTTGCTTCAAGTCTTGGCCAGTTTTCAACCTCAACCCAGAGGTATGTTCCCTTGGTGTAAGGTCCGTCAATTCCCTTTGCATTTCCAAGTAAAAGAGAATACTCTCCCTCATCACCGTCAAACCTTGCAAGAGTAAGAAGTCCGTGTTTTGCTTCTGCCTCAACTGCTCCGGGATGATCAAATGCAAGAGGATATCCGATAGTAGGCTTGCAGCCTGCGCAGGATAAAGGCCAGGGTCCGCAGTGCTGTAAAAGCTCACCGTTGTCATTGTCGGGATGACGAACAGTCCAGTCTGCAAAGAAGGATCTGCTCTCATCCATTCCGGCAGCCTCAACCATAAGTGCGGTGATGGCACCGTGAATATCAGTTTCGCAAACCACAGGAAATCCCTCTTCGTTAAGAAGTGAGTTGGCAGCGCAGGGCATGATGCCGATCTCATCCTGAAGAGCGTTCCAACACTGAATTGCTCCTGCAGTGCAGCCATACTTGTCTGCAAGGTCTCTCATGGCAACCTTAAGTGCAGCAACGTTCTCAAGCTGCTCATCATTTATTGAAATGTTAAAATGCTCTCTGCAGTACTTTACTGTTTCAGCAACCTTTGTGCCCTCTTTCTTTGCTGCCTTCATAGCGGCTGTAAGCTCAGGAAGAGGAATAGGAGCAAGCTGCACATTGAACTTTTCAAGAAGCTCTCCCTCATTGCACATGGTTGACCAGAAATCGTAAGGTCTTGGTCCGATCTGAAGGATCCTGATGCTTCTGAAGGTCTTTACAACATTGCAGATCCTGAGGAACTGCTTAACTCCGATCTCAAAAGAGTCGTCCTCAAGGTTGCAGTTTGTAAGATAGGTAAAAGGAACCTTAAATCTTCTAAGGACCTTACCTGTTGCAAATATTCCGCACTGGCTGTCTCTTAATCTGATGCCCTTTTCATCGGGTCTTTCATCCCTTGGTCCCCAGATAAGAACAGGCAGGTTCATGCTCTTTGACAGACGTGCCACCTCATACTCGGTTCCGAAATTGCCGTGAGGAAAAAACAGTCCGTCAACCTTCTGCTCTCTGAATTTTTTCTCAATAAGAAGCCTGTCCTTTTCATCATGAAGAAGTCCATCCTCCGAGATATCATCGATATCCACGAATTCAACTCCCATGCTTCGAAGTTTCTCTCTTGTAAGATTCGCATATTCAACCGCTGCGGGTGCGCTGAAGATGCTTCTCCTTGTAGGTGCAAATCCAAGTTTAATAGTAGCCATACCCAATCCTCCTTATTCGTAAGTAGCTTTTATTTCGTAGTGTCCTTTTGTAAAGGTTCCTCTTATCAGCTCTGCAAAAGAAATCTTCTCTCCGTTCAAGGTAATGTCCTTAAGCTCTTTGTCAGGAACAAATTCCGCTTCTGCATCGAAAGGCACTGTAAATTCAAAGTGAACTTTATCGCCCTTTCTCTCCCAGCCTGATTCGTATTTTCCAACAGGCATTTCAACGGATGCTTTGGCTCTTTTAAGCCTTTCATCGGTGTGAGGTGTGATCCTCATCTTTCTGCCTGCGATGTGGTCCTCATCAACACTTATTCCGCAGACCATTGTGTATATCCACTCAACAATGGCGCCGTATGCGTAGTGGTTAAGGCTGTTCATGCCGGTTCCGCTTATACTTCCGTCGGGAAGGATCGAATTCCATCTCTCCCAGATGGTCGTAGCCCCAAGATTTATTTCATAAAGCCAGCTGGGATAATCCTCGTTAAACAAAAGCGTAAATGCCTCTTTGGCATGTCCGATCTTTGTAAGGGCTCCGCACAGGAAGGTAGTTCCCACAAATCCTGTGGCCAGGTGGTAGTTCCACTCCTTTAAGATCTCCAGAAGATTCTTTCCTGCCTCAGCCATCTCATCTTCGTCAAAAAGATCAAACCATATGGCAATTGCATAGGCTGTCTGCGTCCTGATGCTTAAAGATCCCTTGCCTGTTCTGTATTTTTCTCTCATGGCAGCTCTTACTTCCAGTGAGCGCTCATGATATTTTTTGCAGTCTTCCTTTTTATCAAGAACATTTGCAGCCTTCGAAAGAGTTTCAAGTGAAGTCATGTAATAAAGAGATGCTACAAAGTATTTGTCAGTTCCGCCCTCTCTGTTATCCATGCCTGCCACGTCTCCTTCAACGTCAAGGGATAACCAGTCGCCAAAGTGGAAGCCGCAGTCCCAAAGCCTCTTTCCGCCGCAGTGCTCTTCTTCCATACGGATCATGAAATCCGCCCAGAGCTTCATGTTGCCATACTCTTCCAAAAGCCATGCCTTGTTTCCGTAGTGCAGATACATGTTCCAGGGAATGATGACTGCGGCATCTCCCCATACGCTTGCTCCTGCTTCGCCCCAGAGATCCTCTGTCATGTCAAATTCAGGCTCGGCCATTTTTTCACGTCCGATGGTGAGGATATCCGGAACAACGTAAGGCACCGCACCGCCTTTTTCCTTCTGCTCAAAGAGCATGTCCTTCATGTATTTTCTAAAGAAGGCAGGTGTCTCCATATGATAAGAGGCAGCCCCTGAAAAGATCTGTGCATCTCCGGTCCATCCGCATCTTTCATCACGCTGGGGACAGTCCGTGGGAATATCGATGAAGTTGTCCTTCTGGCTCCATTTGGTGTTTTGAATAAGCCTGTTAAGCTTTTCATCAGAGGTTTCTATAAAGCCTGTTTCTGCCATCTCAGAATAGATGCAGACGCCTTCAAAGCCGGATTTTTTAACTTCTTCAAGGCTCATGCCCGAAACCTTCACATATCTGAAACCAAAGAAGGTAAAATGAGCTCTTGCCTTTTCCTTTTTTCCTGAGCTTATGCAGGTAAACTTCGCATCAGCCGTGCGAAGATTGTCTCTGTAAAAGTTTCCGTTCTGAAGTACTTCTCCGTACTCTAAGGTTACTTCATTGTCTTTTTTTGTCTCATTGGTAAACTCCGCAAAACCGCTTATCACCTGACCAAAATCAAGAACGATCTCTCCTGCGGGAGTAGTTATTATTTCCGCCGGCTTAAGTCTTTCATGCGCTCTTACGGGAACTCCCATCATGGGAACAAGCTCACCCTTTGGTGCATCTGCTACCTCAGCCATGGAGATTTCTCTCTTGGTGGGAGCCTCAATGTTTTCAAGCTTTCTGAAATCCCATATCTCTCCGTCGTAGATTCCTGACGCAGCAACGGGAGATTTAAGGCACTCCCAGTCATCACCTGTAGAGATGCATTTATCCAGGTCTTTTCCTTTTATGAAAAGATCTGCCATCAAAAGGAACTTGTCTCCGTAATATTCACGCATCTGACCGTGAGCAAGATATCCGAATCTTCCTTTGTACCAGCCGTTTCCAAGAAATACCGTAAGAACGTTCTCGCCTTCTTTTAACAGGTCCGTGGCATCATAAGTCTGATACTGGGTTCTGTATCTGTAGTCTGTAAAATAGGGTGTCAGATAATCTTCTCCTATCTTTTGACCGTTAAGATAAGCTTCATAGAGTCCAAGTCCACAGATATAAAGTCTTGCTCTTTCAAGATCTGACACATCCTTTTTTGAAAGAGAAAAAGTCTTTCTCATAACAGGGTGAAGTTCGCGGCTAAACCTTGGTGTGATCCAGCTTCCCCTGAAGGACTTTTCGGGATGACCTCCCTCAAAGGTATTTACCTTACTTTCGCAGGATTCTCCTTCATCGTCCGTAACACTTACTTTCCAAAAGTAGGTCTTTCCGGGAGCAAATTCAGTCTTTGGATGATAAGGGCTTTTAAGCCCTGCGCTTTCCTGTTGGAAAAGAATATTCTCAAAAGCCTCATCCTCAGCTATCGCAAGCTTTGAGGACATGCTCTTTATTCCTTTTGCATCAGCGCATTTCCAGGAAAAGACTGTATCTGTAAGGTCGATGCCTATGGGATTTACCTGATAATTGCACTTTTCATCAATGATTCTCATGTCAGCCTCCGTAGTACAAAGGGAAGTAGGTTCTCATATTCTTTTCCTTACCCCTGTTATCCCATGCAAAGTAGGGTATGAATTCGACCTTTTCTTTTTTGAAACTGATATCCGGAAGTTCTCTGTAAAGAAGGTCTTTCCTGTTGTCATCTCCGGATGAAACCATTACGTTTCCTTCTATTGCAAGCACATCTCTGTTGCAGATCTCAAGATGTTTTTCCTTAAAGTCTCTGCCATCCACGGGAAGATAAATGTCTTTAAGCTCCAGGGAGTCTGAATCCCCATCCTCTGCGCAGTACACAAGCGGTCCTCTTTCGATGCAGGCTCTTGCTCTGCATTCCTCGATCCTGTCATGACCAAGGGTGTATCTGACAGGCATATCAAGGCCAAGCTCAACCACAGTATCTTTGGGATCATCAATGGTGACAGCGTAGTATTCACCTGACATTTCCCCTGTTATTTGGGTCTGCGTCTGTCCTGAAGGTCCCGTAACGGTTATGCTTCCGCTCTTTACCCATCCCGGGATCCTAAGCTGCAAAACTGCTTTTCCGTCGCTTTTTACATCACTGAAGGAAAAACTGATCTTTCCCTCGTAGGGGTATCTGGTTTTGCACTCAAGCACTGCATCAAGTCCGCCCTTTAATACAACACGCGCCCTGGAAGCGGCATACATTCCTGTGTAGATGTCATTTCCCGATACTGCGTAAACATACTCAGCACTCTGAGAAAGATTCCTTGCAAGATTCGGAGGACAGCAGTAGCTTGTTATATATTCTGTTCTGTGAAGGGGCCATACAGGATCAAATCCCGGATTATCCACCCTCTCCAGCATGTTTTCGTAAAAGTATCTGATACCGTCAAGGCTGATGGATGCAAGGTTTGTGTTTAACATAACTCTTTCTATGACATCGAAATATTCAGCTCTTGGCTCTATCAGGAACATTCTGTAAGCCCACATTACAAGTCCCACATTGGCGCAGGTTTCGTTGTAGGCAGTTACATTGGGAAGCTGATAGTCGTAGCCGTAGGCCTGATGTATCAGCTGATGTTCAAAGAAGTTTCCGTAGGGAGATGCTCCGTTGTAAAGAGCTCCGCACCCTCCGGTGATGTAGATCTTGTGAGAAAGAAGATCTCTCCAGACGCTGTTTAAAACCTCCAGATACTCTTCTCCTCCCTTTTCCAGATAAAGATCCGCAAGTCCCGCATAGAGGTAATTGGCTCTTACAGCATGTCCGATTATCTTTCTGTGCTTTTTAAGAGGAAGCCTGTCCTGATTGTCATCAAGTCCGTTTTTTACGGAATCTCTAAGCTCAATAGCAAGGTTTGCAAGCTTAAGATATCTTTCATCCCCAAGGGTCCTGTAAAGCTCAATAAGCCCCATGTAGTGCGAAGGGCATACGGCTGTCTGAACCTGATCCTTCTTTTTGGCATCTTCATACATCTTTTCAAGATAATCAGCAGCCTTGCCGGCTATCTTTATAAAACTGTCTTTGCCGGTGAGCCTGTAATGAAGCGCCGCACTTGTCATGAGGTGTCCGAAGTTATAAACTTCAAATTCGTTTATGTCTCCCATACGGCCTTTGCCGGTATTATTCATCTCACCGATTATCTGCTTGGTTGAGATGTAGCCGTCAGGACGCTGGGCTCTTCCAATGAGATCTATGTATCCGTCGATCCTTGAAAGAAGTTCTTTGTCATTTTTAAGTACTGCGCAGTAAAGAGCGGCTTCCATCCATTTGTAAAAATCGCCGTCTCCGAAAACAGTTCCGTCAAAGTCGCCTTTGGCTTCCCCTGCGCATATGCGGAAGTTTTCAACCACATGGCTTATGTCCGCAGCTTCAAACATCTTTTCAAGCTGTGGAACCGTGGCATCAAAGATAACATCCTGAACGCTCTTCCAAAATCCGTCCGTAAATTCAATATCCCCGGCTCTTAGCGGAACCGCCTTTGCCTTGGGGCTTTTTCTTGTATCTGTAAGCATTTCCGTATCCTTTCTCAGCCTGTGAGGCCTTCAAGTACTTTTTTCAAAGTATCTTCATCTCCCACATTTCCGGGGAAGATGATATATGGAATATTGGGAAATCTGCAGTTTTCATCCGTCTTCCATACGGGAATACCGGGCTGTATCTGCCCGGGTACCATAGCTCTTTTTACTTTGAGAGCCTTGGTTCCGATATCACTTGAGGTGATGCCGCCTTTTCCGATGATAAACGCCGGTTTCACGGAAAGCTTTTCAACCACTGCGGTGAAGGCATCTGAGATCTTTGCCGATCTTATGATGGCTGCCTCTTTGGTATCTCCTTCAAGTGTCAGTACCTTTCTTTTGGTATAAACCACGGCGGTTCTGCCCTTTTCTATGATGGAGGATGCCTTGCAGGATACCTTTACGGTTTCCTCAAAGAGCCCGTTTTCAAGAACCTTGTCAGAGTCATATTCGATGAATTCAAGATTTGTAAAATCTCTGATCTTATCAAGCTGGGCTGTGGTCTTGGCAGTATGGGATCCGATCATTATGATGCCGCCTCTGCCTGCTGCCACATCAAGGCTTTTTCCGTTCAAAAGAGCTTTATCCGAAATACCGCCAACTGCTTTCACAAAATCCGCTGCAGTTCTGTAGACAAAGTTCTTTCCCTTTGAAATACTCCTGTAAAGAGCTGCTCCGAACACTTCAAGGTCAGAGGCTTCCAGTGCATTTACAACTATAGGCGCGCCGTTTTTTGCTCTTTCCAGTTCCTTTTCAACCGCCTCCAGGTCTCCCTGTCTTAAAAGTTCAAGAGAGATGGTGATAACATCACCGGCTTTTATTCTTCCTTTTGTTTTCTCCTCAACATACATGCAAAGATCGGAGTTTTTGTATCCAAAGGTTTCATCCTTTGCAAACTCCGTTTCGCCGGCAGGAACAAGGTCATCGCCGTATTTTACATAATGTGTGTTTCCGCAGGTTATCCTGCCTCCCGCATGGAAAAAAGGAGCAAGGATAACTCCGTCAGTTTCTATATCAAGTCCGCTTTTCATGCGCTCTGCAATGATGTCTGTTTCAAGAGGGAAATGTCCTCTCAAAGTAGAATCGCTTCTGCTGATGACGCAGAAAGGAACTTTACTTTCTTTTGATGCAAGGATCAGATTATCCATAAGCTCTTTGTGGAGCTTTTCTGAAGCTTCAGCCGTAATGCCCCTTGAATTGGTAAGGATATAAAACATACCCTTTTCATTTTTAAGAGCATTAAAAAGAGTCTCTTTTTCCCAATCCGTATAGACAGCGATATCATGTACCGTCTGCACTCCTGTGGGATCGTCGTCAAGGACAACCCAGGTTTTATCAAAGCCTTTGGCACTTGCCTTAAGCTCTTTCCTTGCTTCTTCTATTTCTTTTTCATAAAGACTGCCGGTATTTTCAGCACGATCCAGCAAGTCCGAATATGATAATCTTTCCATACCTACTCCGCCCGTCTTATCAAAGTCCCAGTATTCTTCTTGCTTCTTCGCAGGAAGCCACTTCTCTTCCGCATTCGGAAACGATCCTTGCAGCTTTGTCCACGATAAAGTAGTTGTTAGAAACTATGGTGTTTTCATCCAGATGATCGGAATCTTCAAAGCCTACTCTCAAAGTCCCTGCGCCGTATTCCACGGCATATTTCATCATGCTCCAGTCTTTTCTGTTCGCCTGGGTATATCCCCAGATAATGTCTTTCCTGTCAGGAAAGCACTCTTCAATGTATTTCACCATGTGATGAAGAGCCTGCCTTGTAGCAGGGAGCTCGCCTTCATGTCCAAAGACAAGGGCAAATAAAAGAGGTGAGCCGAAATCATATTTTTCTACAAGACGAGCCATGGTATTTACCATTCCAAGCTCAAAGAGCTCCGTCTCCGGGAACTTTTTGTTCAAAATAAGCTCTTCTACGCAGTATTCCACGTCATCTATGGGGTTTTGATATACGCTCTTTCCAAGATTCACAGATCCCACGTTAAGGCTTACCGCCTCGGTAAAATCCGCATAGATGGGTGCGCATCTTTCTTTGATGCTAAGATTTGAAACACCGCCTGTTGAGATCTCAACTATGATGTCGCATTTTTCTCTTATGAGTCTTACAGTCTTTTCAAGAAGAGAAAGGTCCGGAGTAAGAGAAGCGTTTTCATCTCTTACATGAAGATGCACCATGGATGCTCCGCGCTTGTAACACTCATACACATCGGCTGCGATCTCTTCGGGAACGATCTTGTGGGGAGAAGCGCACACAGGCGCCACAGATAAAATAACCTTATCCATTTATGACTCCTTTTTTGATAAGTGCACTCTTAAGTGCAGCTGCACCGTAGGAAGGACTTGAAAGTACGGGTATACCGAACTTTTCACTAAGATATTCTGCGCAGTAAGCCATGCTTCCCTGGGCAAGGACTATAACGTCAACGTCTTTTGCAATGGTCTTTGCAGAGGCTTCCATTCTTTCTCTGAACTGCTCCTGATCAAGACCGAAGGCATTTTCCACAAGGCACTCTTTTATCTCAACGTGTCTGTTGCAGGATCTTGCCATTCTGTTTATGGTGTTGCAGGTGGGATTAAGAGTTGTGGGAAGAGTTGCCATAACTCCGACTCTCTTTCCTTTTCTCACGGAGTCCCTGCACATTTCCTCATCGATCCTGACAATGGGCATTCCAAGATACTCTGCTGCATTCTGAACGCTGTCGGCAACTTCGCCAACCGATGAGCAGGCATTAAGTACAGCTTCGCACCCCTGCATTGCAGCGTTCATGAACATTGTGATAAGTCTTGCTGCGGGAGCCTGTGTAACGAAACCGGCGTCCCTTACATCAGCAAGGATACTGGGATCCTGCTGTGAATAGATCTCAACATCATCCCCAAGAACGCTTTTGATCTCCCTGTTTACATCCTGTATAAGTTCAGGTGTGGTACTTGTATAAACAACTCCTACTTTCATAGGTTTTCTCCTTTTTCTGTCTTTGATAGTTCATCAAACATATTAAGAGCAAGAATGTTCCAGTTGATGAAGCCTCCGTTCATGACCGGCTCTCCTGTGAAGGGGTTGTAGTATTCATGCATGCTGCCGGTCTTTTCTATATCCTGTGCCAAAAGAGAAATACTCTTTTCACACATATCTTTTGCTTCTTCCTTAAAGCCGTAATTCAGCATTCCCTTAAATACGCAGTAGTTTGCCACAAGCCATATGGGTCCCAGCCAGTTTGAAGGATTGTTGGTGGCATCCAGGTTAAACATCTTTTCTCTCTTATCCAAAGTGCAGATGCCAAAGTCACTGGTAAAGGCTTTCTCATCATGGTAGTGACGCCTTAAAGCCTCTGCTTCCTGCCTGGTCGCAAAGCCTTCCAGCATGGGGAGAAATCCCGACCACACTGCGATCCTGATGGGGATCGTCTTCCAGAAAACTCCAAGTCCCTGATGGAACCAGTCATATTTTCTGGTACGGATGTCCACATCAACCGAATAGAAAAATTCATCTCTCTCATCAAAGCATTCGCTGTGGATGGCTTTTTCAAGGAGATCTCTTTTTTCTCTTAAGAAGGCTCCTTTTTCTGGCTTTCCGAGGTTTTCGAATATCACGGCTCCCGATTCCAGCTCTTTTACCATGAAGCTGTTAAGAAAAATGTTGGCTGTCGATGACTTGGGTCTTCCAAAGGATGCGGGATCGTTGTCCATTCCGATCATGATGTCATCCCGCCATACGAAGAGTCCGCAGTTTTCATCAAAATAGTTTTTGAAATAGCAGTCAAAATATTTGTCTATCTTTTCAAGCTGGTCTGCTATCCAGGAGTAGTCACCGATATTTTCGCTGATCTCTGTTATCTGTCTGCACAAAAAGGGTTTATGCATATTCATGAGATATCCGTTTTTGTGCTGTATGTTGAGATAGGGTTCCGGCCACTTTCCGTTTTCGATCATCATGGGAATGTAGCCGTCATCCAGCTGCCAGTCAAGGAAATTAAGGACATTCCCCTTGCAGTGCTCAACTATTTTTTCAGAAAGAGAACCGTTTTTCAGTTCTTTTCTGATGGGCAACAGTCCGAAGGTGCACCAGTAGGTATCCCAGTCCCAGACGTTGCCGTCATAGACAGATCCCGGATCGGTAAAGGGATATCTGATAAAGCCCACAGGCTCCTTTAACACTCCCTCAATATCTTTTTCCACATAGGAAAAGATGATATCTCTTTGCTTCGAAAACTTGCTCATATAATTATCCTTTTACTGCTCCTGCAGTCATACCTTCGATGATGGTCTTGTTAAGTACTGTGTAAAGAATGAGCATAGGTAAGATACTCATTGAAACAGATGCAAAGATGGCACCCCAGTTCTTGGAACCAAACTCATCCGAGAAATACATAAGTCCCGTCTGAACAGTCTTTAGATCAGTGCTTGAAACGAAGGTCATTGAGAAAAGAAGATCGTTCCATTTAAAGAAGAACTGAAGTACAAGAACCGTTACGATGGCGTTCTTCATAAGAGGAAGAACAACGTAGTACATAAGCTTGTAAATGCCGCAGCCGTCTATAACCGCAGCCTCCATGATCTCATCGGGGAAAGATCTTAAGTACCCCGTTACGAGATAGATGGAAAGTGAAAGTCCGAAGGCCACATAGGAAATGATCAGTGACCCTGATTTGTTGTAAAGGCCTGTCTTGTTGTAGATCTGGAAAAGAGGTATAAGGGCTGTTGCAACGGGAACCATGATTCCAAGCTGGAAATAGTCAGCCACGATCTTTTTGCCCTTCCACTGCATCTTGGTTACCGCAAAGCCAACGGTCACTGAAAAGAAAACAATGAAAATCAGTGATACCATGGTGTAAACAAGTGAGTTTCTAAAGAACACTGACATGTGTCCTCTGGTCCAGGCATCCACAAAGTTTTGCCAATAAAAGCCCTCGGGCAGTGCATATGCCGGATGTGATGACCATTCATGCTGCTTTTTCAAAGAAGCTGTCAGCATCCAGAATATGGGATATATATCGATAATGCAGATAAGTAGTATGACCACCTTTGTGATCACGCTGCCGATACTTTGCCTTGATTTTTCAGTCATTGCAAAACTCCTTCCTAGTAGTAACTCTCTTTTTTATCAAAGAGATTGATTATCTTTGAGCCGGTTATGCACAAGAGGAATATGAATATGGCGATAACAGATCCGTATCCCACTTTGTTGTAGGTAAATGCTACTGAGTACATGTACATTGAAAGAGATCTTGTAGCATTTCCTGGACCACCGTTGGTGAGTGCAAGTGCTGACTCAAACATTTTTACTGTTCCGGAGAAACTAAATACCATACAGGTTATGATCATGGGTCTTAAAAGCGGAGCTATGATGTTTTTAAAGAGGTTCCAGCCGTTGCATCCGTCGATCCTTCCGGCTTCGATAACATCATCGGGAATATCAAGAAGTGCTCCGTACAGGATAATGGAATGGAAACCGATTCCGGTCCAGATATCCATGAGTTCCAATGCTCCAAGTGCTGTTGATGCCTGTCCGATCCAGGGCTGTACAAGTCCGGTGAGACCGACTGCAGCAAGGAGTGAATTTAAAAGTCCGTAGTTGGGCTGAATCTCGTAGATCTTGGCAAAGAGCTGACCTACAGCAACTGTAGGAAGTACAACGGGAAAGAATACGATGGTTCTTACCACGTTTTTAAATCTCTTAAGCCAGAACTTGAACATAAGTGCCATGAGGAGGCCGCCGCCAACCTGGCCGATCATTACGATCCCGATATATTTAAGATTTACCAGAAGTGAATTCAGGAAATTCCTGTCAGAAAATAATTTGATGTAATTGCGGATCCCGGAGAACTCCCATTTAAGTCCGGGTGAGCCTGAGAAAAACGAATAATAAAATGACCATATTACAGGCAGGACTACGATAATGGAATAAAGTATTATCGCAGGAACCACAAATAATGCAATTGCGCCTTTATTTCCAAGTACTCTTTTCATTTTGCTGTCATCCTTTTATAAAACAAGCGAGCGATCTTTAAAACCGCTCGCTTGAATACGTTTTAAAT
This sequence comes from Butyrivibrio sp., assembly GCA_024690635.1. The sequence goes on along the minus strand of JAILOW010000069.1, from coordinate 25,437 downwards.
GAATTTGTTATTTATTTAGTTGGCTGCCATATCAGCTGCATCCTGAATAGTCTGCATGTAGTCTTCAGGTGACATCTCTCCTGAGAAGAGCATCTGTACGTTTGACTGTGCTGCATCTGATACTTCTGATCCCATAGTAGACTCGTACCATGTGAATGCGCTCTGTGCCTTGCCGATCTCATCAAGAACAAGCTTGGTGTATCCGGACATATCAGACTGCTGTGCTGAGTATGTGTAACCCTTGATGGAACCCTGTGTCTCCATAGCTACATCACCGATGTGCTCTACGAAGTACTTGATGAACCACTTTGTAGCTTCATCTGTCTTGGCCTGGCTGAGGCAGAGGATGTTACCACAGTTCATTGAGTATGCATCTGCCTTGGAGATTGAAGGATCAACAACAGGAACGTTGAAGAATCCGATTCCGTCTTCGCCTGCTGCGTTTGCAGATGTGTCGTTAAGGTTTGAAGCAAACCATGAGCCGTTGTAGAAGATTGCTGACTTTCCTGTCATAAGCATTGAGCCTGCAGTGTTCATATCAACAGTGTTAACACCTTCTCCGAAGTATCCCTTGTTAGCCCACTCCTGGATCTTTGCAGCTGCTGCAACATATCCCTCGTCTGTGTAGTTGGTCTTGCCTTCTGCTGCATTCTTCATAGCGTCAGCGCCGAGGCTTCTTACTGTGTAAGCGTTGATGAGACGTGTAGCGCCCCACTTATCTGCTGCGCCGCAGGAAAGAGGCTGAATGCCTGCATCACTGAGCTTCTGAAGAACTTCTTCAAACTCATCCCATGTCTCGGGAGTTTTGGTGATACCGGCCTTTTCAAAGAGAGCCTTGTTGTACCAGAATCCCTCAACGTTAAGTCCGAGAGGAAGATCATAGATTGTGTCTGTTCCTGAAAGTGTCTGGAGAAGAGATGTTGCTGAAGGTGTTACGAAATCTGTTGAGCCAACCTCATTGAGGAGTGCTCCGATATCTGTGATCTGGCCTGCGTCGATAAGATCAACGATAGGCTTACCTGACTCATATACGAACATGTCGGGAAGATCGTTTGAAGCTACCAGAGTAGCTACCTTCTGACGAAGGTCATCTGAAGATACAAGTTCGTACTCATATGTGAAGTTAGGATTTACTTCCTGATAAGCTTTGCAGATGCTGTTGATGAGAACACCGTTATCATTGTCCTCTGCCCAGATTGAAAGGATGTGGAAATCCTTGGGAAGCTGAGGATCTTCGCCTGAGAAATCTCCGGCTGCAGGTGCTTCCTCTGCTGTATCAGCAGCTGTATCAGCAGTTGTATCAGCAGTTGTATCTGCCTTAGCTTCTTCTTTTGTCTCTGTTGCAGTGCTGTCTGTTACAGTATCTGCAGATGTGCTTCCGCATCCTGCTAAAGCTCCCAAAACCATGGCTGCGGAAAGAATTGTTGCCAAAACTTTCTTTTTCATGTTACCCTCCATTTTCTACACATTAGTTTTTTGATTTTTGTCCCGTTCGGTTCACCGATTGATTACAATACGTAGATTACACCAGGTGTATTTTGGGAAATAGGGGACATTTTTTATTTTGTGTAGACTTTTTTTAGATTATCATTTCAATTTGTCACAAAGTCCCGATATTCTCTGGGTGTTTTGCCTGTGTATTTTTTAAAGATCTCACCAAAATAGTGAACATCGCTTATGCCCACCATGGAGGCAACCGCAGATACCTTATTGCCCTCTGCAAGCAGCTCGCAGGCCTTTTCCACCCTTATTCCCGTGAGATATTTTATGTAGGTCTTTCCAAGAGTTTCCTTGAACAAAACGCTAAGGTATGCGGGGTTCATTCCCACAAGCTCAGAGAGCTCCGTAAGACCTATATCCCTGTTGTAATTTTTGGATATGTACTCGATTATCTGATCGATAGCCTTGTGGCCGCTGTCGGGCTTTTGCTCCTCTTTGGCCTTTTCCTCCATGGCAAGCTCTTCATCGGTCATCTGCTTCTTTTTTGTCATATCAAGGGCCGCGCGGAGCTTATCTATGGTAACGGGCTTTGTTATGTAGTCAACCACATCAAGCCTTATGGCCTTTCTTGCATATTCAAATTCCTGGAAGCCGCTTATGATGATAAAATACGTATCCGGGCAAAATTCCTTGCACTCCTCTATAAGTGAAAGTCCGTCAACATAAGGGATCCTGATGTCCGTTATGACTATATCGGGCTTTATATTTCTGATTACTCTCTGTGCCTGAATGCCGTCCTGGGCAGAGCCCACAACTTCCACATCAGCACCGATCCTTTTTATGATGGCTTTGATTCCCTCTATTACCAGTGTCTCATCATCAATTATCACTAATCTTTTTGGCATGATTCTTTCCCCGCTCATTTATATATTTGTATTCATCTGTTCCGGTGTTATCCTTGGTACCACAATGGTAACCCTGGTGCCTGATCCCGTGTTTTCAAAGACAGGATCATATCCCTCTCCGTAGAACAGTTTTATTCTCTCTTTTATGTTTCTGACTCCGTATCCGTTCTCAAGAGCGCTCATATCCTCTATTCCCACTCCGTCGTCTTCTACAACGAACTTGATTGTTTGATCAAGCAGTTCTCCGGTAACGGAAACCCTGCCCTCTGTCGCCCTTGGCTCAAGGCCGTGGAAAACGGCATTTTCAACCAGCGGCTGCAGGATAAAGGTCAGCATTCTCTCCCTTAAAAGATCCGCTCCGATATTTAGCACAAGGTCGTATTTATCGTTGAATCTGTAGTTCTGGATCTTCATGTAAGCCCTTATTCGGCTTATCTCATCCTGAACCATTATCAGCTTGTTTCCCTTGTTCAGACTAAGTCTGAAGTTCTCCGAAAGAGCCTGCACAAACTCTGCTATCTCGTCCTCGTTCTTGATGATAGCCATCATGTACAGAGTATCCAGAGTGTTGTAAAGATAATGGGGATTTATCTGGGATTGCATGAGCAAAAGCTCTGCTTCCCTCTCTTTCAGATTGGTCTGGATAAGCTTGTTTTCAAGCTCAAGGTTATTGTTCACCACATCCTTGAATTTTTGGCCTATCCTTCCGGCCTCACTGTCATCAAACTCCGCATCTACGTGGTAGTGACCGTTTCCAAGTCCCATGATGTTCTCTTCAAGGATATAAAGAGGCTTTGTGATATATCCCGAGATCACGTAGGAAAGAGGAAGGCTCAGTCCTATCAGCAAAATTCCTATGATAAGTGAAACAAATGAAATATAGCTGCTTTGGGATGCCAGCTCTTTTTTCGAAATGACATTTACAACGTCCCATCCGCTCAAATTGTTCTGGGTAGCGGTAAAAAGAAGCTGACTGTCGGTGTCATTGCCGTAGAAAGCCTTGGTTATCTCATTTAGCTGTGGTCTTGAAAGATCTGCAGATGAATATACAAGGCGATGGGCTCCGGGGATCTGAGGGTCATTTGCTATGACCAGATCAAAGTCCGTTCCGTAGCCTTCATCCTTGGTTCCAAAGGCCTTGGAGAAGGTGTCCGATTTACGGATGTTCATAACAAGAAAGCCTATCTTTTTGTAGTCCGCGGGCTCAATGATCTCTTTTACCAGAGAAAAGGTCTCGTTCTGATCATCAAAGATCACATTGTTCGGGTAAAAGATCTCTTTTCCCAGATTGGCATCAGCTTCCTCAACCCAGAATTTATCGAGGATATCGCCGCTTTGATAGTACTTTATGATCTGCCTTTGATTGGAATCGTTCTGGGATGCAAAGGCTATGTTGCCGGCGTTGTTTACAACCAGAATATCCCTGATCTCCGTATTGGATGAAATGATCTTCAAAAGCTGCTCCTGTATCAGGAGGTTGGTGGATGCCGGAAAGTACGTACTATCCGGATCTTCTATGACGAAATTGTGGATGAACATGGATGAGGACAGCAAAGACCTTGCCTGTTCGACATCAGATCTCAGATTCAGTTTGACGATCTCGCTGGCAACTCCGATGGAGCTTTCATGTGCCCTGTTATACTGATCCTCTATAGTTTTTCTTGACACTCCGTACACGACGATTCCCAGAATGACTGACATGACTACAGAAAGCCAAACCAGCGCCAGAAAAATCTGACGCTGGATAGGAAGTCTTAAAAAACCAATCTTTCTGAGTACCTTACTGATCAACTTACCCATAAGCGTTCCTTACCGTTTCTTTTAGTGTTTTCATATGTTTTTTAGGCAAACATATACAGTATTATAAACATCTTACGAGTGCTTTAACAGTTTAACTCCGAAAGAATCATATACACTTTTTCTAAAGCTCATGATATCTGAAAACAATCCATCTGCTATCATCTGAGCTCCGATGTTTCCTATGGCTGTAGCCTCTGATGGTCCGGCAGCCACGGTCTTTCCTGTCTCTTTTGCGGTAAGCCTGTTAAGGTAATCCGCATTGGATCCTCCGCCAACGATATTGATGGTATCAAAATGTTTACCGGTGATCTCCTCAAGCTCTTTTGCCGCATTTTTATAGCACTCTGCCAAAGACCTGTAGATAACCCTTGAAATCTCCCAGGGAGATACGGGTACCTGCTGCCCTGTTCTTTTACATTCCTCCTTAACAGCCACGATCATGGACTTTGGTGCAAGGAAAACGTCACGTCCCGCATCGATCACTGAATCAATGTTCTCTTTTTCCGCCATTTCGCAGAGATTTGCAAATGAGTAGTCCTCAGATCCCGTTTTTCCGGGGAATTCATAGCCTTCCTCAAATTCCTTTTTCACAGACTGGATCATCCAAAGGCCCATGATGTTTTTAAGGAAACGGTATCTGTGATCGTATCCGCCCTCATTGGTAAAATTGGCGCTTCGAGCCTTTTCGGAGCAGTCCGCCTTTTCAAGTTCGCAGCCAAAAAGTGACCAGGTTCCGGATGAAATGTATAGAACATCATCAGAAGTGTTGGGAACACTCATAACGGCCGAACCTGTATCATGGGTGGCAGGAAGAACGACTATGCAGTTAAAGCCCACTTTATCGATTATCTCCCGGGACAGCTCGCCAACGTATGTTCCGGGCATTGAAAGCTTTTTAAAAAGCTTTGAAGGAAAGCCCAGTTTTTCAATAAGCTCTGCGTCCCACTCATTAGTCTTTGGATCCACAAGCTGCGTGGTTGTGGCGTTGGTATATTCCTGCTTTTTTACGCCCGTCAAAAGGAAATTAAGATAGTCCGGGATCATCAATAATGATGCTGCTTTTTCAAGGCAATGAGGCTCATGTTTTTTTACCGCCATAAGCTGGTAGATGGTATTGAATATTGCCTTCTGGATACCGGTGCGGGCATAAAGATCTTTTTCAGGGATGATCTTGTAGACTTCCCCGTCCATTCCCTCGGTCCTTCCATCTCTGTAGGCATAGGAATTCCCAAGGATCTTATCATTTTCATCCAAAAGAACGTAGTCAACGCCCCAGGTGTCGATGCCCATGGAAACAGGTATCCTGCCTGACTCTGCACACTTTTTCATGCCGGCAAGGATCTCGTCAAAGAGCCTTTTTGTATCCCAGACTTTATGACCGTTCTTTTCATCCATGCCATTGTAAAATCTGTATATTTCCTCATATCGTATCCTGCCATCCTCAAGGTATGACAGAATATGCCTTCCTGAGGATGCGCCGATATCTATCGCCAAATAGTATTTCATCATCTCTCACCTATAATGTTGCTCTTTTTTGTATAAAGACATGACTCGTTGACCTTGATGCCAAAGGGTTCGTTAAGTGCTCTGAAGTCGTCAGGCTCGATTGTCTGGCGCTTTTTGTCCGTCATGGACATAACCTTAACCAGAACCTCCGCAGCTTTTTCCACTGTATGCATAAGTCCGAAGGTGATATCAAAATCAGTTCCGCAGGCAAACATACCGTGATGAGCCCAGATGGCAACATCCTGTTTTTCCATGATCTTTGATGTGGCTACTGCAATATCACGTCCTCCTGGTACCATCCAGGGCACAACACCAATACCTGCAGGGAATACTACAGGGCACTCAGTTGCCATCTCCCAGATCTCTCTTGTGAACACATCACCGTCAAGGGGAAGAACAAAGGTAAGAGCTATGGTGTTTGCAGGATGGCAGTGATATACAACCCTGATATCTTCGTCTCTCTTTTTGCATACTTCAAGGTTCATAAGGTGTGAAGGAAGCTCTGAAGTAGGTCTTCCTCCATTTTTAAGGCCCCAGAGAATGCGGTATTTTTCGCCCTTTTCATCAACTTCTATGATGCAGATATTGGCTTCGGGATCAAGCTCCACATTTCTGAAATATTTGCCTGAACCTGTAACCATGAAAAACTCTCCGGCAAGAGCAGGAACCGTTGTTCCGATCTCCTTCCATTCTCCGTCTTTTTTAATATCCTCTCTTACAAGTTCAATTTCCTCAGCTTTTATCCTATAGCTCAGATTTCCGCCGTTTCTCTCATGCCATCCCTGATAAAAACCATCAACGCACATACGGCAAAAGCCCTTTGCAAATTCAGAATCCAGTACTCTCATTTCTATAATCCTTTCTTTTCGTTACATGTATTTGCTTATCAAGCTCTTTTGCTCAAAACATCGCTTTCATATTTTTTGCAAACATCAAACCACTCATCCTCAGTGGGAACGCCCATTTTCTCGCAGTAGTAATCCCATACATCGCCGATGGGCATCATCTTGATGCGCTCCTGCAGAGACATAAGCTCAGTAAAGTTGCGGTCATTTTGAAGCTTTTTGAGTTCCTCGGCAGGCTGAAGCTCAGCATTTAAAAGAGCCTTCAGGAAGTTTCTCATTCCGTTGGTCCATGCAGAGATCCTGTTTATGCTGGCATCAAAATAGTCCATGCCGATAAAGAATCTTTCAGGACCGTTCTTTACGATCTCCTGAGCGATCTCTTTTACATCATCGTTGTAGATGACCACATGGTCGGAATCCCAGCGAACAGGTCTTGTTACGTGAAGTGCCATCTTGTCGTAGAAAAGAAGCATGGAAGAAAGCTTGTCTGCAACATTTTCCGTAGGATGGAAATGTCCTGAATCAATGAGGCACATGATGTCGTTTTTAGCCGCGTAGTTGAGATAAAACTCGTTGGAGCCTACGGTTACGGACTCAACACCTATTCCGAACACCTTGGATTCAACTGCCACATATACCTTGCTCTTGTCATAAGGTGTTGCAAGGATCTTATCAAGAGAATCCTTGAGCCTCTTTCTGGGTGAAATGCGATCGGGGATCACATCCTTGAAGCCGTCGGGGATCCAGATGTTCATCATGCAGGGAATACCTGTTTCGGTTGCAAAATACTCTGAAATCTTAAGGCATGCGATGCAATGATCGATCCAGAACTGTCTGATCTCCTCGTTTTCTGATGAAAGAGTTGCGTCAGATGCCTTGGGATGTGAAAACATGGTGGGATTAAAATCAAGGCCGATGCCATGCTTTTTGGCAAAATCAACCCATGCTGCAAAATGCCTGGGCTCAAGCTTGTCTCTGTCCACCCACTCTCCTTCATCAAATACCGCATAGCAGGCGTGAAGATTGAGTTTGTGTTTGCCGGGAACAAGAGAGAACACCTCATCTATATCCTGCATAAGCTGCTGTGGTGTGGTTGCCTTGTAGGGGTAATTTCCTGTTGTCTGGATACCGCCGCTAAGGGGACCTTTCTGGTCAAAACCAACAACGTCATCTCCCTGCCAGCAGTGCATGGACAGGCTTATCTTTGAAAGCTCGTTAACAGCTTTGTCCACATCAACCCTAAGTTTTGAATAACGCTCTTTTGCCGCTTCATATCTTTCTTTTACCGTCATTTTTCTATCCTTCCCTTCTTTTCTTAATCTGCTGATATTCTTTTTTTATGATCATCCCTTTTGTTTTTTCAGGATGACTCACCTTTTTTCTTATGGTTTATGATAACCGCCGGGGCAGGTCTTTTTTAAGGTCGTAATCAGAATAAAAATACGTCCTTTCTTGCAGATTTGTTTTTTCGATGATATTGTTATCTCTATGGAGGAAAAAATGCACCATGAACAGTAAAATCCTTGAAAAACTAAGTGTTATAACAGATGAGGAAAAGGCTATTTTAAAGGGTGAGAAGGTTATTAACAGAGCTCTTTATTACAGCAGCTCCAAGTCCAGATCAGCAGATGAGATCGACTCTGCCAGGGTATTAAAAAACGGACGCCTTATCGATATGCGTCCGCATGTGCGTTTTATCCACTTTCCGAGGCACACCCACAACTATGTGGAATTTATTTATATGTGCAAGGGAACAACCAGGCACATAATCGATGATAAAGAAATAATCCTGAGGGAAGGGGATCTTCTGTTTTTAAACCAGCACGCATCTCAGGAGATCTATCCCGCAAACGAAGGAGACATTGCCGTAAATTTCATGATCCTTCCGGAATTTTTTGATGTGGTGCTCCCAATGATGGGGGCTCAGCCCAGTGCTCTCAGGGATTTTATCGTAGGGTGCCTTACCAAAAAAGATATGTCCAGCAATTATCTTTATTTCAGTGTTTCCGAGGTTCTTCCCATCCAGAACCTTATGGAAAATCTCATATGGAACATGCTGGATGATGAAAAGAACAGTCGTACCATCAATCAGGCTACAGTAGGTCTGCTGTTTTTAAACCTCATCAATCATTCGGAGCTTATCCACGTGCCTTCCAATTCCTATGAGCAGGAGGTCACCTTAAAGGTCCTTACCTATATCGATACAAAGTATAAAGAGGCATCCCTTAAGGACTTTGCCTCTTCGGAAAAGGTAGATGTGTATACCGTCAGCAGGATAATAAAAAAAGAAACAGGCCACACATTCAAAGAACTCCTCCAAAAGAGGCGCCTTGAACGGGCCTGTAGTCTTCTTTCAAGATCTGATGTACCTGTTGCGGATATTTCAGAAGCAGTGGGCTATGATAACACCAGCTTCTTTCACCGCCTTTTCAGAAGAATATACGGTTGCAGTCCCAGAGATTACAGATTAAGATCCAAGTCTTCGATCTTGTAACTGTAATCGGAGAAATCTGCCTTAAGGCTTGCCTTGTGACCGTTATTTTCCCATGTAAGCTTCAGAACACTTCCTTCATTTTCTACGGTGAATTTTGCATCAAAACCAAAGGCAGGACAGGTATTTCTGTAATTTAAGAGCTTAAGCTGCTCCTTTACAACGTCCTTCTTAAGGGCTTCTTCTATCTGTTCCAATGTTAGATTTGTTCTGTTTATCTCCTTATGTCCGCCGGCTCCTGCTCTCTTTACAGCCTCGTGATCGTTCTTTCCTGCAAAGAGATCAAGATACCATACCTGGGGCTTTCCGGGCATGAACATCTGGATCGCTCTGGCAAAGAGCATCTTCTTATCATCTTCTCCAAGAGCGCTGTAGTAGGTGGCATTTACCTGATAATACATATTCTTGGCGCCGTGGAGGTCCTTTACATAACCGCCGCGTCCCACGATAACGTCGATCATCTTCTGGATATCCTCTTCGGGAAGGATTCCCTTAAGGTCCAAAAGCGGGATTCCGTCGTGACATCCAAGCATATTTACCACACGTATCTTTTTGTCCGTGATCTCTTTTGCCCAGTCAGCAAGCACCTTGCCGGATCTGTTCTCAATTGCATAGATAAGAAGTCCCGGCAGGAAGAAATCATAGGTCATGTAGCCCTTGTCCGCCACGGTCTCATAAATCTTTTCACTGTAGCTTGCATGGATCTCGGGAAGGAGCGATACTCCGAACTCATCTGCAAGCTTCTTTACCTTTTCAAGAACATCCCAGGTATCGGGCTCATTAAGGAAGTTCTTTTTACCGGGCTCCTTGGGAGCGTAGGCAAAGGCATCAAGCCTTACTATCCTTGCGCCATAGCCTGACAGACTCTTAAGAGTGTTTCTGTAATGCTCCCATACAAGGTCGGACTTGATATTAAGATCCATCTGACCAAGATAGCGTCTTCCGGATTCAAGAAGTTCGATAACAGCATCGCGGTATTTCTCATAACCCGCAAGATCCATATCCTTGGGAGCCTTGCCTGCATCCAGCTCATCACAGATGCGCTTTGAAAGCCTCTCTGCAGCCAGATACTGAATATCCATAGCCTCCATAAGATCCTGAGTGTCAGGTCTTTTGTACTTTACTTCCTGATAAAAGGTATTCCAGTAGGGAACATCTTTTCCGTCGGGCATTCTCACCATGAGAATGGGAAGCCCCGGCTTTCTGAAAAACATGTCCTTTATATACTCATCCCTTGGCTGAATATAGCCTTCGGGAGTCATCTCTCCGCAGCCTTCCCAGAACTTGTTCCAGTTAATAAAGAAATCCTTGTACTTTGATTTTTCTCCGTTCTTTACAAGATCCTGAAACTGAGGGGAAAGAACCGATGCATGGTTTAAGATAAAATCAAGCTTAAGATCAATCCCAAGTTTGCCAAGGGCATCAATATCCTCTTTTGAAGCCATTTCCTCATTGATACTGTAATCAATAACAGAAAAGCCTCTGTCCAGATCCGTATTAAATATACTGGGCAGGATGTAAAAAGACTGGAAAACATCTTTAAACTCTGCCTTTGAAAGGACCGATACGATATCTTTCATTGTTCCGCCCATACTGTCAGGGTAGGCATTCAGCATCGGACCGTTATCCACAAATCTACTCATAGACACAACCTCACATATTCATAAGCTTCTTAAACTCTTCGTAACTTATAATGTCACCCGACTTGGTAATAATGATCTTGGCTTTGTGGGCCTGATAGGCGAGCTTTTGCTGCTCAAGCTCAAGTACCAGCATAGTGAAGGGGCTGTCAAGCTTGCCGTCGCGGTTTCTTGATCTTCTGTGCTCAAGAGTCTCCTCGGGAGTGCTGTTTAAAAGAACAGGTATATCAACCTGGCTCATATAATCGCTGTTTCCGTGAGTCCACTCTACTATAAGAACATTCTTTTTGGACATATCAACTTCATCGTACCAAAGAGAAGCCTCATCTCTTCCCATTCTCTTGAGCCAGAGATTGTCAGCTCCGTCCTTGAATGCCTTCATTATCTGATCGACTTCTGCAAAATCAGTTTCATTGGGTGTGCCTAGATATTCATTAAGTCCTTTTGCACCTGCTTCAAAATAACTTCTGAACCATGTGTCAGTCTCTAAATGTGCCTTGTTTGCGTCATCTTCAGCCTTCTGATACTCGCGGATCTTATCTGCATTTTCGGGATTCATGACACCTGCGTCAACCATTCCTCTGATACCGCATTTCCTGAATGTATGGAGTCTTTCCGCATCATTGTACATGGGAATCCTGTGAGGATAGTTGTCACCGGACATGGTGTAGCTCCCTATTCCTGCCTGCTCCAGCATATATGACAGCAGTGACGCAATTTCGGATTTACCAACTCCGGATCCGCCGCAAACCGCGATAACAGCTCTTCCGTACTTGTTTTTGCCCATTGCCTCCTTAAGATCTTTTACCAATACAGGAAAGATGGTCTTTGCCTTGGCAATATGGCTTTCTCCTATTTCAATCTTGTCTCCGGGCATATCACCGTGGGGAATGTCCTCGGGAATCTTGATGTCTTTTACTGTATCAACAGCATTTTCAAGTTTATCAACCACTTTGGTCAAATCAGTCGTTTTGTTATATTTTGTATTCATAGCTCTCCTTATAAAAAATGAACCAACTGCTCCGTCTCATACTGGCCACCGCCAAGAAGCCAGTAATCAAGCGGGTTTTGGTGTGATTTTCGTGTGTCATCTTTCAAACTTGTATCATTTATTTTTGACAACACATACCACACCGTGTTATTTTGTGAACAAGATACAATAACTTTTTTTCTTTGTAAAGACCAAAAAATTTATGATCACAATTAAAGAAATTGCAAAACAACTAAACATGAGTACCACCACGGTCTCTAATGTAATTCATGGGAAAACAGGTGAAGTTTCCGATGATACAAAAAAGAAAGTACAGGATTTTCTTGATAAAGTTGACTATGTTCCAAACATAAACGCAAGAAATCTTGCACAGAACGAATCCAAGATAATAGGCTTTGCCCTTAAAGCGAGAGCTGATAAATATGAGAACCTGATCATGGACCCCTTCGTTTCGGAGCTTATAGGAGGCGTCGAGGAGGCCATCAGAAGAGCCGGATACTTTATGATGCTGTATATATCAAGTGATACAGCGGAGATCATGAGACATGTTTCCACCTGGAACGTGGACGGACTTATACTTTTCGGAATGCTTAATGACGACGGTATAAGAGTCAGCGAAAAATACAAAAAGCCTATTGTCTGTATCGACACCTACTCTCTGGAAGGGCTCAAGCATTTCACCAACGTAGGACTTGATGATGAGCAGGGAACCTATGACATGGTTAACTACCTCATCTCCCAGGGTCACAAAAAAATAGCATTCCTTTCGGATAACATGAACGGAGTTGACCTTGCAAGACTGAGCGGCTATAAAAAAGCTCTTAAGTACAACGGTATAAAATACAAAGATACCAACTTTTTGCAGATCCACCCCAGATCCGATGAGATTGAGGAAAGCCTTTCCGAGATCATAGACAGATTCTCTGAGTTTACTGCTATCTTCTGCGTTTCCGACCTGTATGCCGTAACACTTATGGCAGCTCTTTCAGACAGAGGAATATCCGTTCCCGATGACATTTCCATTGTGGGCTTTGACGATGACATGCTTGCCAAGCTACACAGGCCGGCACTTACCACAGTACATCAGGATGTAAAAGAAAAGGGCATCACCGCAGCGGACACACTTTTAAAGCAACTGGCAGGACAAAAGACTCCGAACCAGATAAAGCTTCCCACACATCTTGTTATTCGTGACACTGTCAAAAACCTAAACAAATAAACCGCAAATTCATTGTGAACATTGACCAACTTAAGCTTATACGCATAAGTTGGTCTTTTTATGCTTTATTTTATAATTTTCATAAACGGATTATTGTTTTTAATAAAAAAATAATTTTTAACAAATGCGTCAACCACGGGATCTGTTGATATTGTATAAGAAAACGCTTTCCCAATTTTGTGAAATCGCCTTGAATTTTTCTCTTGTATATGCTACTTTTAATTTAGCGTACAACTTATGCGCAAAAGTAACCGCCAAACCTTTTATAAGATATGGCATGTTGCACAAAAGGAGGGTAAAAAGAAATGAAAAAGAAACTGATGTCGGTTCTTCTTGCAGGCGCTATGATCGCTTCACTTGCAGCTTGCGGCAGCACTGACGCAAACACATCTGACAACACACAGGCAGAGACTCAGACCGAGACAGCAGCCGAAGCACCTGCTGCTACTACTGATGCCGCTTCATCACAGGAAGCTGTTCGTCTTTTGAACGGTAAGCCTGAGATCGATGCACAGATGCAGGCACTTGCAGCAAAGTATCAGGAAGAGACAGGTAACGTTCTCACAGTTGAGACAATCGGTGGCGACACAAACGCTTCTGACGAGCTTAAGAAAATGTATCAGGCAGACAACATGCCTGACATCTTCGTTATCGAAGCAAACCAGGCTGATACCTGGGACGGTATGCTCGCTAATCTTGAGGGAGAGGATTGGACAAACAAGACCGGATTCGAGCTCGTAAACGCTTCTATGGGAACAATCGGATTCCCTTACACAGTAGAGGCTACTGCTCTTGGTTACAACGCAGACATTCTTAAGGCTGCAGGTGTTGATCCTGCTTCTCTTACATCACCCGATGCATGGAAGGCAGCTTGCGAGACTCTTGATTCCAAGAAGGACGAGCTTGGCTTCACAGCAGTATTCGGTTGGTGCGCAGAGCCTGCTAACCTTGGTTGGTCTTCAGGTACACACGTATTCGGTCAGTACCTTGACGCAGGTCTTAAGGCAGACGATACAACTTATATCGATCTTCTTAACGACGGCGGAAAGATTGACGAAGAGAGAATGAAGCACTTTGCTGAGTTTGTTGGAATGATGAACCAGTATTCAGATCCTGCTCTTCTTGTAGACGGTAACTATGATTCACAGGTAGCCGGCTTCAAGGAAGGCAAGTATGTATTTATTACTCAGGGTAACTGGTGTGTAACATCTCCTGATGATGTATCTTTCGAGTGCGGATTTGCTCCTTATGCATTTGAGGACGGAATCAACACAATCATCGCAGGTCCCCCTTCATACTGGGTTGCTTATGCAGACGGCAACGTTGACGGTGCTAAGGCATTCTTCAACTGGTGCGCAGGCGATTCTGCACAGGACATCCTTGTAAACGAGGCAGGACTCGTATCTCCTTTCGATGATTGCAAGTATGAGGCTGTTAATCCTTTCTACAAGAGCATGAAGAGCTACATCGATGCAGGCAACTACTCAGGATGGCATACAATGCTCAAGAAGGATGGCCTTCAGAACACAACTTGCCAGGTATTTGCTGACTATGCACAGGGTAAGATCGCTGATGCTGATGCATTCACATCTACTATTGCTCAGGTAATTTCTGCATACTACGCACAGTAATTAGGTATTACTAGGGCAGGGCACACGTGTCCTGCCCACTTTTTCATCTCTTCAAACCCAAACAAACCAACGAAAGGGGGATTTACTTATGGGTACATTCTCAATAGGAAGAAAGACAGGTTCTTTCGGCTCCCTCATACTCGGACTTGTGCTGCTTATATGGGGACTTGGGGTTGCTATTGCAAAAAGCGGCCCGTTGTTTAAGCAGCGTGGAGCTCTGTTAGTATGCGGTGTCATTCTTATCGTAGTAGGGCTTTATTTCTTCCCGACACTTAAACACCATCGCACTATCATCAATATTCTTTTCCTGTTCCCGCTTCTGTTTGCATTTGCGGTAACCGTTATCATTCCTTTGGTTCTCGGTATCGGTTATTCCTTCACAGACTGGAACGGAATCAAGATGAATGAGGTTGTGGGCCTTGCCAATTATACAAGGATGTTCAAACAGCCAAGCTTCATCTGGTCAATTCTCATTACATTTTTATTTGTTGTATTTAATATGATCCTGGTTAACCTGGTAGCGTTCCTGCTTGCTCTTCTTTGCACATCCAAGATCAAGGGACTTGGATTCTTCAGAGCTTCCTACTTCCTCCCCAACCTTATCGGAGGAATCGTACTTGGTTATATCTGGCAGTTCATATTCAGTAACGTAGTTACCAAATTTACCGGTACCTACTCAATGCTTTCGGATACAAAGACAGCATTTATCGCTATCATAATCGTATATATCTGGCAGTATGCAGGTTATATCATGCTCATCTACATCACCGGACTTAACACCATACCCGGAGATGTGCTTGAGGCATCTTCCATTGACGGTGCATCACCTGCCCAGACTCTTTTCAACATAAAGATCCCTATGATCGCACCCACTATCACGATCTGTACCTTCCTTACACTTACATCTGCCTTCAAGCAGTTCGATGTAAACCTTGCTCTTACAAACGGTACAGGTTCCGTGCAGAACTTCCTTGGCAACTACCTGACCAACGGTACCGAGATGCTGGCGCTGAACATCTACAGCACAGCGGTTATCAACAACGAATATGCCTTTGGTGAAGCAAAAGCGGTGCTCTTCTTCATCATCCTGGCTACGGTTTCCATCATTCAGGTTCGTATATCCAATAAGAAGGAGGTGGAATTATAATGCATAGAAAAGAAAAGACTTCCAGCGTTGTAATAAGACTCATTATTGCCATTATAATCGCGATCTACGTTCTGTTCCCCTTCTTTCTGGTTGTTATCAACTCAGCCAAGGTAACAGCTGATATCACAGCAAATCCCATTGGATTTGCCGGTGTAAGCTTTGGTCAGCTGGTGAAAAACTTAAGTGATGTTATCAACAACACACACTTCCTGTTCTGGCAGGCCTTTGGATATTCAGTGCTTATCACTGTTCTTTCCCTTGTTCTCCTTGCTCTTTTCGGAGCTATGGCTGCATGGGTTATCTGCCGTAACAAAACAAAGTGGTCACTGGTTATTTACTTTACATTCATTGCCTCAATGATCATCCCCTTCCAGGTAGTTATGCTTCCTCTTATTTCTACCTTCAGAGATGTGGGCAAGTTCATCGGCATTCAGATGCTTCAGTCCGTTCCCGGTATCGTATTTGCTTACCTTGGATTCGGCGGAGCCATGACAGTATTCATCCTTAACGGATTCATAAAGGGAATTCCTTTTGATCTTGAAGAGGCCGCTTCCATCGACGGATGCTCACCTGAGCAGACCTTCTTCCAGGTTATCTTCCCTCTTCTGACACCGGTCATCACCACAGTAACCATCCTGAATGGTATGTGGATCTGGAACGATTACCTTCTTCCTTCAATGATGCTGGGACAGAACGGAGCCGTTAAGACACTTCCCGTTGCGGTTCAGGCCTTTGTAGGCTCCTACGTAAAACAGTGGAACCTGATCCTTGCCGCAGCACTCCTTGCAATCGTTCCCATGATCATCGTATTCTTAATTGCTCAGAAACAGATCATGGAAGGTATGATCGAGGGTGCCGTAAAGGGATAAAAAAAGGACGCGGTGAATTAACAGTTCGGCGTGAGGCTTTATATCAATAAAAAATACAGGTACTTTGGGGGACGCTTTCGCTCTTCTCGCTTCGCAGCGGTACTAATGTCCTTGAAAAACAGGACATAAGTGCCGGCGAGCTCAAAAGCCCTCCAAGAGCACCTGTATTTTTTATTTCATAAATCTGCGTGCCGAACCACTTAACTGCACCACGTGCCGGAACTTACCAGTTGTATTAAGCGAAGTAGAGTTATGCTTTTTCAGGCTCGGGATAGTCTACTCCGAAAGTCTCTACTGTGACTGACTTCATGACCTGATCTGTGGTGGGACGATCGTTCCAGTCTGTGTCGGTTTCAGCGATCTTGTTTACTACATCAATTCCCTCGATGACTTTTCCGAATGCAGCGTAGTCGCCGTCAAGGTGGGGTGAGTTCTTGTGCATGATAAAGAACTGTGAGCCTGCTGAATTGGGCATCATGGATCTTGCCATGGAAAGGACACCCTCTGTGTGCTTAAGATCGTTCTTGAAGCCGTTTGATGAGAACTCTCCCTTGATGCCGTAGCCGGGGCCGCCCATTCCTGTTCCTTCGGGATCTCCGCCCTGAAGCATGAAGCCGCGGATTACTCTGTGAAAGATAAGTCCGTCGTAAAATCCCTTGGATACAAGTGAGATAAAGTTGTTAACGGTGTTGGGCGCGATCTCGGGATAGAGCTCTGCCTTCATAACATCGCCGTTTTCCATTGTAATCGTTACTATAGGGTTCTGTGCCATAATTAAATCCTCCGTATTCTATAAAACACACAATTTGTGGTGCTTTTATCTACTAATTCCCCCTTATTTCAAGGCTTACCATGGACTGATTGGTCCGTTTTGTCCGCCTCCGTCGCCCTCCTGATCAGAAGACTGTGAGCCGTCGCTTCCGCTTCCTCCGATGTGGTCTGACCACTTTTCAATGTCGTCCTGCTCGCTCTGCCTGTCTTCAAGGGCATTCTTCTTGTTCTTTTCAAGATCCTTTTGGATCTTCTTTTCTTTATCGGAAGGCAGCTGACTGCTGCCTGACTGGCTATCGTCGTTATTATTATCGCTCTGGGGAGGCTGTTGCTGATCCTGGCCGCTTCCGCCATCAGGATTTTCAAGCATTTCGATCATCTTGTCGATGTCTTCTTTAAGCTTTTGAGCATCAGCGTTGTGGCCGGGTTCTCCCTCATTGGTGGCACATCCTTTTTCAAGAAGTATGCCACGGGCCTTGTACAGAATAAATAACGCAGTATCTACCTTGTCCTGAGAATCCAGATTGGCAAAATCAATGGTATTGCAAAGAGACAGTGCCAGATTGATCCTTACAAGGCAGTCCCTTTCCTTGGTGGGATAAAGGCCAAGAGCCTTTGTAAAGTAGGATACAGCCGAGGTATAGTCACCTCTTTTATATGCCGCATCTCCCAGATTGTAATAGGGAACGTAGCTCTCGGGAAAGTTCATTCCCAGTAGCTTTTCCTCTTTTTCTGTATTGTAGTTTTGTGCCTCATAGGCCTTTACAAAGCCGTGGTTGGTCAGGACCTTTGATAAAAGGAGTACTCCTACCACCAACAGAATAAGCCCCGATATGAGGATGAAATATACTCTGAGAGGAATCTTTTTCATGGATCAAAGCCTCCCTTTTCTAAACATATAATAGATCTCTACAAGGAGCATAAGCGCAAGAGGAATTGCAAAGAAGTAGTAAAGATCCTTGTAAACTTCCGCACCGTCGCCATTTTCGATAATGGTCTTGCTGCTCTCTTTTATGATCTCAACGGTTCCCATAAGGGATGCATTGCCGCTGTTTAAGTTAATATAGCTTACTCCAAGGTCCTCCGCAATAGTCTTCAGATTATCCTCGTTTATGCAGGAAACGGCGTCTTTGTGAGTATTGTAGTCATAGACGTTGCCGTAGCTTCCTTCCTTCATCTTGCCGCCTTCGGCTGTTCCATATCCAAGCACCGCACCGGCATTTATATACTGGGCAAAATCCGAATAGTCCACAAGCTCTTTTCCGTTGGTGATCTCACCGTCACTTATGTAAAAGACAATGGTCTTGCGGTTCTCCTTTTTGGCTGAGGATCTAAGGAGCGCCTCAATATCGTGATAAGGAATGGAAAGATCGCTGCCCTTGGCGTAATAGCTGTCAGGCGCTTTAAAGGTATCGATGAGATCCTTTATATACTGCATGTCCTGAGTATAGGGTGAAAGCACATGTGCTGTATCATCAAAGGTCACAAGGCCGAAGTTGGAGCCTGCAAGTTCGCTTAAGATGTACTCGGCATCCTTTACAACGCCCTCCATTCTGGGCTTTTTCGCGGACGAATAGTCCTGAGCCCACATACTGATGGTATTGTCGATGACAAATAATACATCAAGGTTCTTGGTCTCAAACTCGTATTTGGTCTCAACCAGCGCAGGCCTGAGGCCTATGGTCAGCATCAGCAGATAGATGAGAGTCATCCTCATAAGGGAAAAGATCTTTTCCCAGGTATTCAGTTTATTTCTGATGATGAAGTATGCGGTAGCCCCAAAGAGTATTCCAAAGAAGGCCAGCATAGCTCCAACAGGTAAAATAGGCTGTATCTTCATTTTTGTAACACCAATCCTGCCAGGCCGCCAATGGCAAGGCAAATCAAAAGACAGATAAAGGGGATCCTTGGAAGGTCAACGGTCTGCCTGGTCATGACCACTTTGACCATCATAGCCTCCTGCTTTTGTATATCCTTTACTATCTCGGATACAGGCTGACTTGGAGTTCTCACATAGAACTTGCCGCCTGTGTGCTCAACTGCATCTTTAAATTCCTTAAGGCATGAGGCGTAGTTGTACTCCTCAGGCTGATAGAACTTATCCTCCGAAGGAAAGATACCAAAGAGAGTAACCTTGTTTTTAAGGCAGTAGTCGGAAGCTCCTTTAAGGTCGATAACCTGTCTGTCCAGAGCATTGAGCTCGTTATCCGTGCTCATGATTATAACCCTGGTCCTCTCGGAATTCCCAAGATAAGGGAAGGAATAAAGAGCTGTTCCAAGTCCCTCTCCAATAAGGGAAGATCCTCTGTACCAGTTGTCGTAAAGAGTTCCCGCTTCGAAATACTCAAGCTTGTCGTTGAGCTCTTTGTATCTTTCGTACTCGTTGTCGGGAATAAGGTTAAAGTCGTCGTACTTAAGGTAATAATTCTCGTAATACTCTTTTTGCATGACGAAATAGTCATGAAGCTCATCAAGCCTCTCAACAACGTAGTCGTAGTCATCCGTAAGAGGCACGTAGGTCACAGTAGAAGTATTGAAAATGCTGATACCGAATCTGTCGCCTTCAAGCCCTGAAACCACGCCCTTTAGATAATCCGTGATCTCGGAGTTAAGCTCATAGAGGGAATAGGAAACATCCATGCAAAGTATGATATCTCTCTTTTTTACGCCGCTGACCACATCATCTGTCTTGTAGGGTCTTGCCGCCAGGAAAAGAGATGATACAATGCCTCCCACAAAGCCAAGGAGCATGATCCCCGCAAGTATCCTGTACCTGAGGTTCAGCTTTTTGTAAAGCTCTGTCTGCCTGATCCTGAAGGTATTGGAAGCTATGGTTCCCTTCTCGTATTCTCTTTTATGTTTGTTATGGAAAAAATACAGTAGAAAAAGCGCAGCCGCCAGTACAATGACACCGACAACCACGACTTTTTTATACATTAACTCCATGATCCGATCACTCCCATTGCCGTGTTGCAGGATGCGTTGAAGTCTTTGTTTCTGGCCTTTTCATCCTCCGCAAACTCCGGAACATAGTACTCTTCCATGAGCATATCAAGCTTTTTGATGCCCATGGCCTGAATTTCCTTTTTGGTATAGTTCTCCACATTTATGCCGGTAACTTCGTGAACAAAGCCCCTGATCAAAAGACTGAGCCTCTGATAGCCTTCTCTTTTACTGATCATGTTCTGTGAGTATTCATTTTGAAGATTGCGAAGCTTGCCGGCGTACTGATTCTTAATAAAAGCAAGAAGCTGAGGCGTCATAAAGCGTCTTACAGGTCTTACTGCCTTTTCCTTCTTTTCTCTGTATTTCAGATACTGAACCAGCGCAGCTATCAAAAGTCCCAGAGCTATGGCAAGAATGATCCCCATGGTAAGGATCACCCACCAGCTGTATTCAAATGGACTTTGTAATTTAACCGTAGTAACCATGTCTGTACCTTTCAAGCAGATCTATGGTAGCCTCTATGATATCGCCCTCAGAAGCAATTGAGGCCACGGAGACTCTGTTTCTTTTGCATATATCTTTGACAAAGTCCAGAATATCCGCTCTTTGCTGCAGTTCCATTTCGTGAAGGGCTTTGCTGTGAGACAAAAAGAATCTCTCATATCTGCCTATATCGTTGTCATAAACGTTGTCTCCCGTAAGGAAGGCATCTTCCATATTTATGATAAGAAGGTCGTGATTTTTGGTGACACTTCTGATGATGCCCTCTGACAGTCCCGCAAGTCCCTCGATATCTGTCAAAAGAAATATGATCATCCTCTTGTGTACCGTGTTAAGCACCTCGTAAAGGGTGTCGTTAAGACTGTAGGCAGCATCCTCACAGATCCTGCTCTCGTAGTCATAGAGAAGCTTTTCAAGGTGATCGGAGCCTGATTTAAACAGGCTGACACTTGCTTTGCCATTACCTGCATAGGACATGGCATAGTCGGCTCCGTTTCTGCCTACGATGTAGGCGATGGTGCCAAAGGTCATAAGAGCCAGCTCCTTTTTAGGCTCGCCGGTAACGGTATCACCCAGCATCTTGCTGCCTCTGTCACAGACAAACATAACGTTGTGACGTCTGTCTGTCATATATCTGCGGACCAGAATGGAACCCATTCTGGAGGAAGACTTCCAGTCTATATCGTGGACGTCATCTCCCACGGTATACTCCTTGAGATCGTCAAACTCAAGGCTTCTGCCTCTGTGAAGGGAGTGGAAATCGCCGTCTAAGATATTGGAGGTCTTTCTCTTGGTATAAAGAGATACCGCTCTTCTTATCTTGGATAAGTATTCATAATCGATCTTCATTACGGCGCCTTTACGGAATTAACAAGTCCGTCGATGACTGCTTCAACGGGAACGTTGTCAGCCACTGCGGAATAATTGAGTCCTATCCTGTGACGGAGCACCTGGTGGCTCACAAGCTTAACATCCTCGGGGATCACATAGGTTCTGCCCTGCATAAGAGCGGAAGCCTTGGCCATCTTAAGGAAGGCTATGGAAGCTCTTGGGCTTGCGCCTATTCGCACATATTTGCCAAGCTCAAATCCGGGGATCTGTCCGGTACGTCTGCTGGCAACAACAATGCTGGATATGTACCATTTGATGGCTTCATCCACATATACTTTTTCTGCTATACCCTGAACCTTGTCCACATCCTGGATCGTGAGCACAGGGGGATCAACTCTTGAGATAACACCTGTCTCCATGCGGCTTAAGATTTCAACCTCCTCAGCTGCTGTGGGATATGTGATGATCTCTTTTATCAGGAATCTGTCTGTCTGCGCCTCGGAAAGAGGATATGTACCCTCCTGCTCGATGGGGTTCTGGGTTGCGATAACGATAAAGATGTCCTTAGGCATGCGGTAGGAT
Source organism: Butyrivibrio sp. (assembly GCA_024690635.1). Next base: position 3,322 of record JAILOW010000069.1, on the reverse strand, counting down.
TTACCACCGATGGTAACCTGCTTTTCCTGCATGGCTTCCAGCATCGCGGACTGTGTCTTGGCACTGGAACGGTTTACCTCATCAAGAAGTACAAAGTTTGCAAATACAGGTCCGAGAATATTCTCAAACTTGCCTGTGGACTGGTTATAAATCTGTGTTCCGATGATATCACCGGGCAAAAGATCCGGTGTACACTGTATCCTTGCAAATTTACCGTCAACAGCATCTGAAATAGCCTTGGCTGCTGTTGTCTTGGCAAGTCCGGGTACGGATTCGATAAGGATATGTCCGTCAGCTATGATGGCGCCGATAAGGGAGAGCTTAAGCTGCTGCTGGCCCACCACCTTGGCATCAAAATAGCCTGAAAGCTTGCCTATAACCTCCTGAGAATAGCTGAACTCACTCTCAGTTATATTGCTTTTTGTATTTTTATTTGCATCCATTTTTCATATCTCCGATTGTTATCACTTGATTATGGTAGCAAGATTCTTCATTATGCCTGCTGCAATGTCGGGCTTATTCATGGAGTACACATGAATATGGCTGACTCCGTTGGAAATAAGATCGATGATCTGATCACAGGCGTAGATAATGCCTGCTTCCTTCATCTTTTCGGGATCATCAGCAAATCTGTCCACCATGATCTTCATCTTTTGAGGAATGGTCGCTCCTGACAAAGCCACGCTCCTTGAAACCTGTTTTGCATTGGTGATTGGCATGATGCCGGGAACCACGGGAACTTCGATACCTTTTTCCCTTATCCTGTAAAGGAACTGATAAAGGGTTGAGTTGTCAAAAAACATCTGGGTAGTAAGGAAGTCACAGCCTGCCTCAACCTTTTCCTTGAGGTGGAGGATATCCTCGGACTGTCTTTCGCACTCAATATGTCCCTCAGGATAGCATGCTCCCCCGATACAGAAGCTGTCATCCACGGACTTGATGTCGTAGATAAGCTCCTTTGCATGGTCATAGTCGTAGCAGATCCTGCCCTCTTTGGGAATATCGCCTCTGAGCGCCATGATATTCTCAATGCCCTTGTTCCTGTATTCAGTGATGGTCTCTCGCACAAAATCCCTGGTGGAAGAGACACATGTAAGGTGCGCAAGAACGGGAACGTTATATTTATTCTGAAGATCTGCGGCAATATTGCCGGTGTTTTTGCTGGTTCCGCCGCCTGCTCCGTAGGTAACACTCATAAAATCGGGGCCAAGGGAAGCAATCTCCGCTGCTGCCTTTTCCACAGCTTCATAGCCCGCATCGGTCTTGGGTGGAAAAACTTCAAAGGAAAGGGTGACTTCTTTATTTTTAAATATCTCACTTATCTTCATAAGGTCGCCTCTTTTCGTAATTGTTGCTATATCCCGGATCAGACGTTGATCTCCGCCTTTACTCCAAGGATGTCTTTATTTGCATCAAGTATGGGCTGTACAACCTCTGCAAGGAATCTTTCTACCTGATGTGCACTGCAGCCCACATACTTTTTGGGATCCATAGATGCCTTAAGCTCATCAAGGCTTAAATGGAAAGCAGGATCTGCCGCAATGAGTTCAAGAAGGTTGTTGTCTTTTCCTTCTACCTTGACTGTCTTGCCGGCTTCCATTGAGAGCTCTCTGATCCTCTCATGGAGTTCCTGTCTGTCTCCGCCTGCCTTTACAGCATCCATCATGATATTCTCTGTAGCCATGAAGGGGAGCTCTGCCAGCATGTGCTTTTCAATAACCTTGGGATAAACCACAAGTCCGTCTACAACGTTAAGGCAAAGATCCAGAACACCGTCTGTAGCAAGGAAGCCTTCGGGAATGGAAAGTCTCTTGTTGGCTGAATCGTCAAGGGTTCTTTCAAACCACTGTGAAACCTCTGTGATGGCGGGGTTGAGAGCATCCACCATAACGTATCTTGAAAGAGAGCAGATTCTCTCGCTTCTCATGGGGTTTCTCTTGTAAGCCATTGCGGAAGATCCGATCTGGCTCTTTTCAAAGGGTTCCTCAACCTCTTTAAGATGCTGGAGAAGTCTGATGTCCTGTGCCATCTTGGTAGCTGATGAACAGATACCTGCAAGGACATTGATGACCTTCATATCTATCTTGCGACTGTAGGTCTGACCTGAAACTGCCATGCAGCCCTTGTATCCCATCTTTTCAGCGAGCATGGGATCGAGTTTGTCAACTTTTGTAAGATCTCCGTCAAAGAGCTCCAGGAAGGAAGCCTGTGTTCCGGTGGTTCCCTTGGATCCGAGGAGTTTCATGTTATCAAGGACGTAATCAAGATCCTCTAAATCGATGGTGAAATCCTGAAGCCAGAGGGTAGCTCTTTTACCTACGGTTGTAGGCTGTGCAGGCTGAAAATGAGTAAAGCCGAGAGTGGGCTGATCCTTGTATTTGCCGGCAAATGCTGCGAGCTCAGCAATAACGTTTACAAGCTTTTTTCTCACAAGCTTGAGAGCCTCAGTCATAACGATGATGTCGGTGTTGTCGCCAACGTAGCAGCTTGTGGCGCCAAGGTGGATGATTCCCTTAGCCTTGGGACACTGCTGTCCGTAAGCATATACATGGCTCATTACGTCGTGACGAACTTCCTTTTCACGGGCTCTTGCAACTTCGTAGTTGATGTCGTCCTTGTGAGCCTTAAGTTCCTCGATCTGTTCCTCTGTTATGTTAAGTCCCAGCTCTTTTTCAATCTCTGCAAGTGCGATCCAGAGTCTTCTCCAGGTTCTGAACTTCATATCCTGGGAAAAGATATACTGCATCTCCTTGCTGGCATAGCGCTCCGATAAGGGACTGGTGTAACGGTCTGTACTCATTTTTCTCCTCCTGGAAATTTACTTTTTCGCAATAATCATGATTGCTACACTTTGATAACTATTATCGCTCAAACTCTCCCCTGATATCCCCTTTGGGTGGTTCTACGGGGTACTGTCCTGTAAAGCATCCTTTGCAGATTCCAAGGTTTCCGCCTATCATCTCCTCAAGCCTTTCGATGGCAAGGTAAGCGAGTGAATCCGCGCCGATGATCTTGCAGATATCATCTACATTTCTGTTGTAAGCGATGAGCTGATCCCTGGCGGGTACGTCTGTTCCGAAATAGCAGGGCCAGAGGAAAGGCGGTGAGCTGACTCTCATATGCACCTCTTTTGCTCCGGCGTCTCTGAGCATTCTGACGATCCTGTCCGAAGTTGTTCCGCGGACGATGGAGTCATCTATCATGATTACCCTCTTGCCCTCAACTGCGCTTTTGAGTGCATTGAGCTTTACCTGAACGCTGCTCTCGCGGTTTTTCTGTTTGGGTTTAATGAAGGTTCTGCCGATGTAGGAGTTCTTTACAA
>JAILOW010000049.1 GCA_024690635.1 Butyrivibrio sp. | reverse complement strand
AGGGCTTATCCAAAACTAGGAGAACCTGATGAGGTATTTACGAATCTGGTTCGAGTGTTGTTCTGGCGAGGCTGAATAGCCGAGAGCAGAACTTCCCAAGCAATAGGATCCAAGAAAAGTGTTCAGTATTCATTGAATTTTCAGTACAATTTTAAAGCAAAAGCAAAAAGTATTAAAAACTTATAAATGAAATCTAAAAAGACGGTCAAATGACCGTCTTTTTAGATTTTTAATATTTATTTTCAGTAAATTGTGCTATACTGATTAAAGATATTTAATCTATATTCTATCGGTTTTGTGTTATTTTTTCTTTTGATTTTTGTTTGTTACAAAACTTAATATTTATGCATGAGGTGAAAGAATGGAATCAAAAATCCTGCTTGAAAACGGAACAAACGAACTTGAAGTCCTTGAATTTAAGATTGATGACCACTGCTATGGCATCAACGTAGCTAAAATCAAGGAAATAATAGTGTATCAGGAGGTGACGCCGGTTCCCAATGCTCACCCAAGTATCGAAGGCATCTTTATGCCGCGTGATACAATGATCACTGCAATAGATCTCAGGAACTGTCTTCAGAGAGGCGCTTCAAAACCCGGCGGACTCTTTATCATCACGAACTTTAACAAACTGGATATTGCTTTCCATGTAGATTCAGTTGTTGGAATTCACAGAGTATCATGGGCTGATATCATTAAACCCAATGCTACTATTTCAAAGGCTGAGGAAAGCATTTCTACTGGTATCATCAAATTTGAGAACCAGCTGATCATTATTCTCGACTTTGAGAAGATCGTATCTGATATCAATCCCAATACCGGTCTTAATATGGATGCTCTTGCAGACATTGGTCCCCGTCCCAGAAATGAGGTGCCTATTGTCCTTGCAGAAGATTCTCAGCTTCTTAACAAGCTCATTGTTGATTCACTCCAGAAGGCAGGGTATAATAATGTAAGACATTTCGAAAACGGCAAGCTTGCTTATGATTACATCAAGGCTTGTAAGGATAGAAATGAACTTGACAACATCAAATGTATCATAACCGATATTGAGATGCCTATCATGGATGGACACAGGCTCACAAAGCTTGTAAAGAGTGATGACGCTACCAAAAATATCCCGCTTATCATTTTCTCATCACTTGTAAATGAGGAGATGAGGAGAAAAGGCGAATCGTTGGGAGCTGACAGACAGTTGTCAAAACCTGAAATAGGAAACCTTGTATCTGTTATCGACGAGCTGGTTAATGCATCTAATGCGGGTTAATATGTTTTGATTTTTTACTCCCCTTAGTTTAAGAGACCAAGGGGAGTATTTTAGTTATTTTATACCAAATACTCACAGGAGAGTGTAGGGCTATGAAATCGAACAGTGAAGAGTATCTCGATAGTCTTCTTGATTCTGCCCAAAAATCTAATAACAACAATCCACAGTCTGCCCTTAGCAGAATGGCTGGGACAGGTAGTTCTCTTACAGACTCCGGAGCAGAGTACAGCTCGACCGGAGATTTTAGTGCGCTTGTAGATAATGCAAATGGTAATGAAGATGTGGCTGAAATTGGTCATATTTTAAACAGCCTTGATAAAGGGGTGCTTCTTGACGAGGACATGTCGGGCCTTTTGGATGATATTGAAAAACCCTCAAACCCAGATATACCTAAGTTTACTGTAGGTGGCGTACCTACAACCGATGATGTAAGAGACAGAGAAGAAATTGAACTTGATGCTGCAATAGCAGATGCTGAAAAGCTTGAACAGGAAATGCTTAGCGGTAAGTTTGATCTTCCTAGCGCAAGTAATGAGACTCCAATGGCAGAACCAGAGCTTCCGCCTCTTGTTGACATTCAGGAGGATGATGACGCTCTTTTAGAAATGGCTCCGGAGGTTTCGCTTCCGGAGGAGGATAATGGGATTACACCCACTAATGACGCCGGTACTGATGCGGATCAGACACCAGAGGAGATTCTGACAGATCTTCTTGATGATATGCCTGATTCGGATCTTGTTTCTGCGCCTGAAGATAATTCCGAAGAGAGTCTTAGCGATGTTTTGGATAACATGAAAGAGGAAGACGGAGCTATCTCAGCTGCTGAAGAAAGCGCTGAAGAAGAATCCTCGGCAGATGATCTTTCTCTTGAAGATCTTGAAAGCGCTATGGATTCATTTGCTTCTGAAAATGAGAAAGAAGAAGCTTCTACTGAAGAAGCGGGCGCTTCCCAATCTGAAGAACCGGAATCTTTGGAAGATCTTATGAGCGATGCTGATATAGCAGGTCTTTCCATGGATGAAGAAACCGCTGACAGTGCTGCGGATAATACTTCAGATGCAGTGGCAGAAGATAGTGCAGCTTCTGCAGGTGCTGATAGTGATGGCGGTTCTTTAGAGGACGAGTTTAACCTTGATTCCCTTGAGGCAAGCCTTGATAATCTTCTTAGCGATGAGTCAGCGGATGCAAGCTCCACAGAAGGAGAAGTTGCCGATACAGTCAGTGCTTCCGAGCCTGCAGCTTCAACAGACAGCGGAGCTGGCGAAGAGGATGTTTCAATCCCTGATCTTGATGCTCTTATGAGCAGTCTTGCAAGTGATGAGATCGATGATATTGAAAATGCCGCTAATATGCTTGACAGAGGAAGCGGCAGAGACGAGGAAATTCCTAAAGAGGATATATTAAGTGCTCTTACGGAGGATGGATTCGACGACCTTGGAAGTCCCGAGCCATCTCTTGAAGAGCTTGCTTCTATTCCGGACAGGCCAATGGATGACTCTGATGAAGATGAAGAGCCTTCCGGCAAAAAGTCAAAGAAATCCAGGAAAAAAGAGGGCGGCGGATTCTTTGCAAAGCTGTTAAAGACTCTTACTGATGAGGATGATGAGACTGAAACCGGTCTTGCAAGCATCACAGATGAAAATCAGCAGGTTCTTAAAGAACTTGCAGGTGATGAGGATCAGCCCAAGAAGAAAAAGAAAGAGAAAAAGCCCAAAGAAAAGAAGCCTAAGAAGGAAAAGAAGCCCAAGGAGAAGAAGCCTCCTAAGCCTAAAAAGGAGAAAAAGCCAAAGGCGCCCAAGGATCCCGGAGTTCCTGAGAAAGCCATTTCTCTAAAAAAGATCGGTGTTTCATTTTTGTTTGCCATAAGCCTTGGTATTCTTGTTTGTATTCCTGCACTTGTGCTTCCCAACAAGATTGCCAGCACAAGAGCTGAGAGAGCTTATACACATAGAGAATACACAACCGCTTACAAGATGCTTTACGGCAAGGATATGAGTGAAGATGAGACTGTTATCTATGAGCAGTCAAGAGTTCTTGCATGGGCAGAAAGATATCTGGACGGCTATGAAAACTATATGACCATGAATATGCAGGAAGAAGCCCTGGATATGCTACTTATGGCCAAGAGAAATAAGGACAGTCTTTTGGAAGAGGCTTCCAAGTTCAATGTTGAAATTCAGGTTAATAGCGTGTACGATAGTATAGAATCGTTGCTTTCGGAGAATTACGGCCTTTCGGAAGAGGAAGTGGTCGAGATCAATTCTATAAAGAAGGACAGAGACTATACTATAAGGCTTATGGAGATTGTGGGAACTCTGTGATCCTTGGTCCTGAGTTCCGGATGGCATCGAAATGTTGAAGGGAGTAGATGCCAATGGTTGCAATAATCGACTACGATGCAGGTAACATCAAAAGTGTTGAAAAAGCTTTTGATTACATTGGAGCCGGTACAGTGCTTACAAGGGATCCGTCGGAGATCTTCAGATGTGATCACGTAGTACTTCCCGGAGTTGGTAATTTTGGCGATGCCATGAACCGTATCAGGGAGTACGGTCTTGAAGAGACAATAAAAGAAATAGTAAAAAAGGATGTACCTTTTTTGGGAATATGCCTGGGTCTGCAGCTTTTGTTCGAACATAGTGATGAATCGAACGAATCCTGTGGCCTGGGCATTTTGCGTGGAGATATAAAAGAAATCCCGCAAAAAAACAGCGCCGGAGAGAGCTTTAAGATCCCGCAGATAGGATGGAACAGTCTTAGATTAAATGGCGAAGGAAGGCTCTTTAAAAATCTTCCGGATGATCCTTATGTATATTTTGTTCATTCCTATTATCTTCACGCAAAGGACAGAGATATTGTAAAAGCCACCACCGATTACAGTGTGGAAATAGATGCTTCCGTGGAGAGCGGGAATGTATTTGCCTGTCAGTTTCATCCGGAGAAAAGTGCGGATGTCGGCATGGAAATACTAAAGAACTTTCTGAAAGTATAAAGGCGGTGAAACTATGCTTACGAAGAGAATCATTCCCTGTCTGGATGTTAATAACGGCAGGGTGGTAAAAGGCGTAAATTTTGTAAATCTCATAGATGCGGGTGACCCTGTAGCCGTAGGCGAGGCTTATTCAAAAGCAGGAGCGGATGAGCTTGTTTTCCTTGATATTACGGCTTCCAACGAAAGAAGAAAGACTGTTGCCGACATGGTCAGAGAAGTGGCCAAAAAGGTATTCATTCCATTTACCGTTGGCGGAGGCATCAGAACTGCTGATGACGTCAAGGCGATTCTTAGAGAAGGCGCTGACAAAGTATCAATCAATTCGGCAGCTATAGACAGACCGCAGCTTATTACAGAGTGTGCTGAGAAATTCGGAAGCCAGTGCGTTGTTGTTGCCATAGATGCAAAAAAAAGAGAGGACGGCACAGGCTGGAACATATATAAACACGGCGGAAGGATCGATATGGGCATCGATGCCGTAGAATGGGCAAAAAGAGCTGTATCACTGGGAGCAGGTGAGATACTTCTTACCAGCATGGACTGCGACGGAACCAAGGCAGGATATGATATAGAGCTTACAAGGGCTATTGCGGATTCAGTGAATGTACCAGTTATTGCATCCGGAGGAGCTGGAACAGTGGAGCATTTTTACGAAGCGCTTACTGATGGCCGCGCAGATGCTGCCCTTGCTGCATCTTTGTTCCATTTCAAAGAACTTGAAATATCAGAAGTAAAGAAATATCTTGCAGACAGGAATATTCCTGTAAGATTGTGATTTCGGAGAAAAGACCATGTCTATGATAACCGGAGAATGGCAGGAGACTCTTGAGGAAGAGTTTAAGAAGCCATATTATAAAGAGCTATATAAATTTGTAAAAGAAGAATACAGTAAAAATGTGATCTATCCGCCTTCTGAGGATATTTTTAACGCTCTTCACCTTACTCCTTTGGATAAGGTCAAGGTGCTTATTCTTGGGCAGGATCCGTATCATGAACCGGGACAGGCGCATGGCCTTGCCTTTTCGGTAAAGCCCGGCGAAGCGGATACGCCGCCTTCTTTGGTTAATATCTACAAGGAACTTCAGGACGATCTTGGATGCTATGTTCCCAACAATGGTTATCTGAAAAAATGGGCAGATCAGGGAGTACTTTTACTTAATACAGTTCTGACAGTCAGAGCACACGCAGCTAATTCTCACAGGGGAAAAGGCTGGGAAGAGTTTACAGATGCCATAATCAAGGCGGTAAATGCCCAGAACAGACCGGTTGTCTATATGCTTTGGGGAAAGCCTGCGCAGATGAAAAAATCTATGCTGAATAACCCTAATCACCTGGTGCTCGAAGCGCCTCATCCCAGTCCTTTGTCAGCATACAGAGGCTTTTTTGGGTGCAAACATTTCAGCAAGTGCAACGAGTTTCTGATAAATCATGGTGAAAAGCCAATTGATTGGCAGATTGAAAATATTTAGTACTTGCATTTTTATACATTACCATGTTAAAGTGTTGGACAGAATATTATTTGCGAGGAGAAAACTATGAAAAGACCTTTTGTTACCAAAGAAAAGGTGCAGGAGATTGTTAAAGAGTTTCCCACACCCTTTTATCTTTATGATGAGAAGGGCATTGTTGAGAATGCCAAGGCTGTATATGATGCTTTTTCCTGGAATAAGGGTTTTAAAGAATATTTTGCTGTAAAGGCAACTCCCAATCCGGTGCTTATGGAGATCCTTAAAAAGAACGGATGCGGCTTTGACTGCTCATCTCTTACGGAGCTTATGCTCAGTGCTGCCGTGGATGCTTCCGGTGAAGACATAATGTTTTCTTCCAATGATACACCTGCCGAGGAGTACGCATATGCCGACAAGATCGGAGCTATCATAAATCTCGATGATTTTACTCATATAGATTTCCTTGAGAAGGTTCTTGGCAGTATCCCTGAGACTATTTCATGCAGATATAATCCCGGCGGAGTATTTTGTATGAGTAACGGGATCATGGATAATCCCGGTGATTCCAAGTACGGCATGACCAAGGAGCAGCTCTTTGAAGCATACAAGATACTCAGAGACAAGGGCGCAAAGAGGTTTGGTATTCATGCTTTCCTTGCAAGCAATACCGTTACCAATGATTACTATCCTGAACTTGCAGGTCAGCTCTTTGAGCTTGCGGTTGAACTTTATAAAGAGACCGGAGTTGCACTTTCCTTTATCAACCTGTCAGGCGGAGTGGGAATTCCCTACAAGCCGGATCAGGAGGGAAATGATATAAAGGTTATTGGTGAGGGCGTTCACAAGAAATATGATGAGATCCTTGTAAAGGCAGGACTTACCGACGTTGCCATCTTCACCGAAATGGGAAGATTCATGATGGCTCCTTACGGCGCTCTTGTTACAAAAGCTATTCATGAAAAACACATATATAAAGAGTACATCGGCGTTGATGCATGCGCTGTAAATCTTATGCGTCCCGCAATGTACGGAGCTTATCACCACATTACCGTTCTCGGAAAAGAGGATGCTCCTAAGGATCATGTATATGATGTGACAGGTTCTCTTTGCGAAAACAATGATAAATTTGCTATTGAAAGAGAACTGCCTTTGATCGAAAAAGGAGACTATCTCTTTATTCATGATGCCGGTGCACATGGTTACTCAATGGGATATAATTATAACGGAAAGTTAAAGTGCGCTGAGCTTCTGTTAAAAGAAGACGGATCTGTTTCCCTTATCAGAAGGGCAGAAACAGCAAGGGATTATTTTGCAACATTTGATGTATTGTCGGTTGTAGCAAAAATTAACGCTATTATGGACAAAGAGGGCGTTTGATGTTGTTTTTTGTAAGTCTTTTAGAAAGCATATTGGCCAGTCATGCATTACAGCTTGCACTTAAAATTACCGTTAGAAATCCTCTAACGGTAGTTTTCTTTGCCGGTTTCTTTTTATTGTGCCTGCATGCAGGCAATCCCTGGAAAAAGAGCCCTGTGCCTGCACTTGTGGCTTCATCAGCATTATCCATCATTATTGTTTATCTTATAAAAATAAGAGTCACTTCCGGCTTTGACAGCGGCTTATTCAAAGTTGCATCTCTTTTAATATCGTTTCTGGGATTCAGCTTTGGGATCTATGTCATTATAAAGTCCATATTTTCGCTTAAAAGAGGTACCTTCGCCAAAAGCGTTCAGATGCCTGAGCTTCCCGGGAAATATGTAAAAAACGAGAATACTGTATTTTTTCTTACTGCCATATTGTACTTTTTGATCTGCATTCCTTTTTTTCTTTACGAATTCCCCGGGATCATGACAGCCGATTCCATTGTTCAGTATGAGCAGATAATAGGAGAGAGGCCTTTTTCCAATCATCATCCGGTCATACATACGCTTCTTGTTGGTTTTTTCTACAATATCGGGCTTTTCACCACCGGGGATAAAAATGCAGCTATTGCCTTTTATACAGTCTTTCAGATGATATTTATGTCGATATGCTGCGGTCTATGCGTAAGAGAGGTTATCAGGGTTTCCTCATCAAAAAAGAGGATATATGCAGTTCTTTCCTTCCTTTTCTACGTACTTCTTGCCTTTAATCCGGTGTTCACCGTTACATTATGGAAAGATGTTATATTTGCCGGTGTTTCAGCGCTTCTTTTTATTTGCCTGATGGAGATGAAAAGAAATGCCAAAAGAACTGATTTTATATGGTTTTCCATACTGGCTTTGTTATTTGCGCTTCTAAGATCCAATGCGTTTTATGCTATTATAGTTTTTTGTCCGTTCATGCTGATCATTTACAAAGAAAGGATAAAAGAGTGCCTTATTTCCTGTCTGCTTGTAATTGCTGTAGTACTATTGGTAAAAGGACCTGTATTTACGGCTTTTTCAGTTGAAAAGCCTGATACTGCGGAATCTCTTTCTGTGCCGCTTCAGCAGATCGCAAGGGTGCTTGTAAATGACAGAGAGCTTGATGAAAACGAACTTGCGTTGATAGATGCTGCGATAGACAGGACTTATATAAAAGAGCTATATGCTCCCGATTATGCGGATAATATCAAAGAGCTGTTAAGAGCCGGTGATCAGAATGCCATCAGCAGTAATAAAATGGCGTATTTTAGGCTTTGGGCAGATATAGGATTAAAGTATCCAAAGGACTATATTGATGCCTGGTATGACCTTACAGGCGGATATATTTACCCTGATTTTTCATATGCTGTGGGAGATGTGGACGGCATTATGAACAATGACTACGGCCTTAAATGGCTTCCCAAGATAGGCGGCAAGGCTGTTGTTAAAGGAAAAGAGATTTTTATAAAGCTTGGAAGCTTTATTCCGGTCTACGGAATGTTTTTTGCTGCGGGAGCTTATACCTGGGCTCTTGTTATTTCATTTATTGCGGCGCTTAAAAACAAGAGAAATGTTTCCGTTCATATATTGCTCATCCTTCTTACGGGAACACTTCTTATAGCGTCTCCTGTAGTTGATTTCAGGTATGTATATGCTTTAGTATTTTCATTTCCTTTATGGATGGCGATCTCTTTTAGAAAAGAATGATAAAAAGGTAGCGGACATATATGCTTGAAGAGCAGATCACTGATTTTACCGAATATCTTAAATATGTAAAAAAGGCTTCTGGTAATACTGTAAGTTCCTATGAAAGGGACCTTCAGAAACTCTCTGTATATTTGAAAAGAAGAGGAGTCTTTGACGCATCATATGTGACAGAAGATAAGCTTAGTGACTACTTTGCATCTCTTTATGATGAGCAGTTTGCGGCATCCTCTATTTCAAGGCATGTCACTTCCGTAAAGGGCTTTTTCAGATATCTTTTGGAAAACGGAAATATCAAAGAGAATCCGTCTGAGAATATCAAAAGCCCACGAGTATCAAAGAATAAGCCAAGAGTACTTAGCTCTGTTGAAACACAGGAGCTTTTATCGGGAGAATTTCCGGATAATGAAAAGGGTATCAGAGACAGGGCAATTCTTGAGCTTATGTATGCTACGGGCATCAAGTCCTCTGAAGTTATATCCTTAAGGCTTTCTGATATTGATATGGGCATTTCCTGCCTTAGACTTAAAAAAGAAAATGAAGAAGGCATCCGTCTTATTCCCTACGGAAAAAAGGCAAAGGATGCTTTATCGAAGTACCTTTTGGAAGCCAGACCAAAGATCCTTGGAGATAAGGAGGAGACTATAGTTTTTCTAAACTATACGGGAACACCTCTTTCCAGACAGGGACTTTGGAAAATAATAAAAGAAAACGTAAAAAGAGCGGGCATCAAAACTGATGTTACTCCTTTTACGTTTAGACATTCCTTTGCTGTTAATCTTCTTGAAAGCGGTGCGGATATTTCCGCAATGCAGGAGATGATGGGCTATAGCGAGAGTAATACTCTAAGCGGCTATGCCGTAAAAAAGCCATCCTCCAAGGATCCTTACGAATGGGCAAGGATCAGAAACATAAAATGATATCAGGCAAGCTCTGCCATTTCCAAGAGAAGCCTTTCTGTATCATTCCATCCAAGGCAAGGATCTGTGATTGACTTACCATAGATGCCTTCGCCTATTTTCTGATTTCCCTCTTCAATGTAGCTTTCTATCATAACGCCTTTTACAAGAGATCTGATCTCAGGATTAAGACTCCTTGAATGAAGGACTTCTTTTACGATCCTTATCTGTTCCTTGAACTTTTTGTTCGAGTTGTTGTGGTTGGCATCAATGATAGCTGCAGGGTTCAAAATTTCTCTTTCATTGTATAACTGAAGAAGAAGGCTTAAGTCCTCGTAGTGATAATTGGGGATGGAATGGCCCTGCTTGTTGCTGGATCCTCTGAGTACGCAGTGAGCAAGAGGGTTTCCATTGGTCCTTACTTCGTAGCCTCTGTAAACAAAAGAGTGAGACTGCTGAGCAGCATACACTGAGTTAAGCATTACGCTTAAGGTTCCGCTGGTGGGGTTTTTCATACCGGCGGGAAGATCAAAACCGCTGGCTGTCATGCGGTGTTCCTGATCCTCAACAGAACGTGCTCCGATAGCGACATAAGAAAGTATGTCGGATACATATCCCCAGTTTTCGGGATAGAGCATCTCGTCAGCAGCAGTAAGACCTGAAACCTCAATTGATTTGATCTGCATATGTCTCATTGCAACAAGTCCTGCATGGAAATCTGTCTTTCCCTCAGGATCCGGCTGAGATGTGATTCCCTTATAGCCTTCACCGGTGGTTCTGGGCTTGTTGGTGTAAATCCTGGGAATCAGTATCATTTTGTCCTTGACCTTGTCGTTTAATTTTCCGAGACGGGAAACATAGTCACAGACTGCATCCTCATTATCAGCAGAGCAGGGGCCAACGATAACAACAAACTTATCGCTCTTTCCAGTAAATACGTCCGTTATCTCTTTATCGCGTTCCTTCTTTATTTTTGCAAGGTCACCTGTAAGAGGGAATTCCGATCTGATCTCGTCAGGTGTTGGAAGTTTTTGTATGTAATCAAAAGACATTTGTCTTTCCTCCTAAAATCTGAATGTCAGAGAACACTATATCACTTTAAACTGGAAAAGTAAACCATATCTTTTTGCGAAATTCCATATAATTTAAAAATGATATCGTCAATTTGAGTATAGTTTTCTGCGCCTCTTTGTGCAAGGAGAGTTATCTTTCTTTGTGTCTTATCATCGCACTGCGGTATGGGAAGCGCTTCAAGAACTGATCTTAACACCTTTACATCCCTGTATTTGTGTCTGTAATAAAAACGCATGGCAGATGAATTTAAAATTGCCATTACATATTCGATACTGTAGCCCTTTACTTTCGGTATCATGATATTGGCACTGTTTAATGAAAGTCTTCCTTCGTTGTCCATGGCAAAAATAAGATCTTTTGAAATAAATCTGTAAAAGAGCTTTTGTTTTGCTCTGTAAATTTCAGTGGGAGCAACCTGCTGGAAGTAAGAAGGTGTAAATTTTATGTAAGAGGATGGCTCTTTTATCACATAGGGATATATTTCATTTCCCTTTATTATTGCTTCATATTCCGTGTTATTGCCGGCGTATTCTTTATCTTTTATAAGTGCTTTATTTGCACCTGTGACTATGCCAAGTCCAAAGTCCGCTTTTCCTTTTAAAGTAAAATGAGGGCAGCTTTCCATCTTCTTTATCAGCTCATATTCCTTACTGTCAGAAAGCACATGGAAAGAGTCTTTATTTATCCGCTCTGACGGTGCAACAAAGGATCTTTCGCAGCGCAGGATTTGCTTTGTCTTATTATCAAAAGAGACATTAATATCTGAACTTCGCCTGGAAGAAACGAAACCTGAAATAATGCAGGGGCACAAAACCTTGTCAAAAACATTTCCAAGATAAACAAGGTCGGTCACAGAGCCTTTTTTCAGGATGAGCTCTCGTACCGGCTTATGAATATTTGCAGAAAGAAAGCTTTCGGGCAAAAGAAACAATAGCCTGCCTTTATTGTTTAAGTGTTCAAGCGACCTTTCTATGAAAAGATCGAAAGATTCCGGCATTTTATTTCCTGTAAATGATCTGAACAAAGATCTGTATCTTGAGGCTTTTTCGGCCGAAAATTTGCTTCCCCAGGGCGGATTTCCAATGATCAGATCAAAGCTCTTATCGATTTTGTTTTCTATAAAATCAAAAACGACAATATTGTTTTTTAATATAAAGAGATCTTTATCGGAGGATACATGGTATTTAAGGGCAAGATTTATCCTTGCTATTGCAATTGCTGTTTTATCTATGTCTAATCCGTATATATTGGATAGCGGAATATCAGTCGGAAGCCCTAAAAGGAAATTACCTGTTCCGCAGCAGGGATCACAGACGGATATAATGCTGCTTTTATGAAAATCTGAAAATGCCAGAGAATTAACCCTGTTAACAATATAGAAGGGTGTGTAATAAGAACCTGAGTTCTTTTTATCCTGCATTCTTTTGAGAGAAATGTATAAAAGTCCGAGAGTATCCTCGTTTTGTACATATGAAAGCTTAAAATCTTCATAGGGAAAAGCTGTTTGTGATCCGTCTGTTTCAAAATCTTTCAAAAGGGAAGATGAAACATTGCGGTTTATATTTTGAGCACTCATAAAGCTTTTTGCATAATGCGCCAAAATATCAGAAACGGAATAGTTTTTATCCTGAAGATAAGATATAAGCTCTTTTATCACGGAAAGGTTTTCTGAAGAACTGCTGATATAGCCGGT
This sequence comes from Butyrivibrio sp., assembly GCA_024690635.1. The sequence continues at coordinate 4,678 of JAILOW010000049.1, read as the reverse complement.
GGGAATATAATTTGAATCATTTAAGCTCTTGTTTCTGCGGGATTTGAGCTTGCCCATTTTCTGAAGATCCTTTTTTAATGCCAGGCAATCACTTTCGGAAAAAAGATAAACAGATCCGTTTAAGACAGCATGTAGCTTACCAAGTTTTCTCCAGTTTCTGACAGTAGCTGCCGATATACCAAGTATTTCGGCGGCCTTTGGAGCGGTTATGAAATTTGCTTTATTTTCTGCACTTTTTTCCATAAATATAATTATGTTTATACTAAGGATAATTGTAAAGGAAGAAATGATGTATAATTGAAATGATACTGATTAAATCAAGGAGTATGGGGGTAGCGTTGAGGGAAAAACGGCTGTACAAGGCACTTTGCCTTTTGCTGATGATCATAATTTCATTACAGGGCTGTGGTTTTGCGGAGCTTGAAGACAAAGAAATCGCTGATGGATCGGGGATTTTTGAATCTGTCGACGCCTATGAGATTGAAAAGCTAAAGAAACAGCAGCAGGAGATAGCTCAGAAGAAACTTGATGAGTTATATAGAAAAGAACGATACGCAGACCCGGAAGAAAAGGGCATTCACAGAGAGTGTCTGACTGCAATTGAGGATATAATAAATTCGGATATTGAATATGGCTTTACCTCAGCTTCTTTATGCGTTGTAAAAGGCGGCAAGATCGTATATGAAAATGCCTTTGGCAAGGTAAATACCTACAACACCGACGGAAGCATAAATGAAAACAGCAAGGATACAACGACGGATACGTTGTTTGACCTTGCTTCCGTTACCAAGATGGTGGTTACCAATTATGCCCTTCAAAAGCTTTACGATGAGGGAAGGATCGACCTTGATGAAAAGATCTGCTCATATCTTGGAGACGGATTTTACGAAGATGTTCTTGATTTTAGCTATGCAAAGGGAGAAGAGGTTTCTGTTGAAACCCAAAAGAAGTGGAAGTCTGAACTTACGATAAAGGATCTTTTGATTCATCAGGGAGGTTTCCCTGCGGATCCGAGATATTTTAATCCCAATGTTGATGCAGCCTTGCAGGAATACAAGCCTGAATATACCAATGTTTTATACTCCGGAAACAGTGCGGATGAAAAGACAAAAAAGGCAACAATAGAGGCTATCGGAAAGACTCCGCTTTTGTATGAACCGGGGACAAAGACTCTCTATTCCGATGTGGACTACATGGTTCTTGGAACCATAGTTGAAGCGGTAACAGGAAAAGATCTTGATTCCTATGCAAAAGAAACCTTCTTTGAGCCTATGGGACTTAAGCATATAACATTTAATCCCCTAAAAAACGGCTTTGACAAGGATGACTGTGCTTCCACAGAATTAAACGGAAATACCAGAGACGGAAACGTATATTTTGACGGTATCAGAGACTACACCTTAAGAGGCGAGGTGCATGACGAAAAGGCCTATTACTGCATGGGCGGTGTTTCCGGACATGCGGGACTTTTTTCAAATGCAAGCGATCTTGCACTTTTGGGGTCACTGATGCTTGATGGAACCTATAAGGGCGTTAAATATTTTTCAAAAGAGACCATAGATTATTTTACTGCGCCAAAGTCAAAGGAAATGCAAAACTGGGGCCTTGGATGGTGGCGACAGGGAGAGATGGAAAGAGTTAAGTATTTTGGTAGCAGATGCTCTGTTAATACTTTCGGGCATCAGGGCTGGACGGGAACGCTACTTATGATAGATCCCGACAGGGATATTGTCATAGCATATCTGACCAATAAGATTAGCTCCCCGGTTACCAGCAAAAAAGCGGTAAATAAATTTAACGGAAACTATTACACCGCAGCATCACTTGGGTTTGTGCCGGAGATCATCTACATGGGCATGGACAATAAAGATGCGGATGTTAAAGCTGAGATAATAAAATATATGAATGAGCTTGATAAGAATGCTCATGACAGCATCCGCGCAAAGGCGGGATCAGATCATCCTTCTGTATTAAATGCAAAAAGTACGGATGCTCTTTTGGAAAAATACAACTAAGGAGAAGGCATGAAGAAGCCCTACGGCGGAATTACAAATATACCCGCATATTTTATGGAGCAATACGGGAAAAAAGCGGTTATGGTAAAAAGAGGCAGATATATCTCCATGGATCTTAGATCAATGGAGCAGATCAGCGGAAGAAAAACCAGAAACTGCTCTGTTGTTGCCGTTACCAGAATTCTTGATTACTACAGAAAAAAGAATAATATTGATTCCATTCCGGAAGATATTCATGAAACCTATCTTAAGGTGGAAGAGATCGCCGAAGCCTACGGCTATACCGACAAGCTTGGCACATTTCCGATCTTTATTTCCGGAATTACCAAAGAAGCTTTTAAACAATACGGCGTTAAGGCAAAATGCCGAGGTGTATATATCTTTTCTTTTGAAAAACATGTAATGAAAGAGATCGGTGCCGGAAGGCCTGTGATCATGAATATCGCCAGGGGATTTTATAAAGACCATACCATAGTTGTTGCAGGCTACAGCATCTGGAAGGTTGGAGACAGGCTATATCCCATGCTGAGGGTTATCGACGGATGGAAAAGCGGTTATCATTACATTGACTATGAGGCTTTTGCCAGGGATATTTCCCAGTCCATTTTCGGCTCTTTTAATCTTACTTATATAAAATAAACTTCGGAGCACTACATGAAAAAGAAAGTTGTTTTCTTTGTAATTATCATAATGATCATCGCTTTAGGTGTTTTTTGTGCCGTCAGATTCAAGATTTCCAATGACAACAAAGATCCAAGGGAAGCAAGAAGGCAGGAGGTTTCCTCTGACGAAGACCTTGAGCTTGTTACCGGAGATGATGAGCCGAGAGCTGTAAATGCTGACGGATCTAAAAACTCAAATCAGGTTACGGAAAGCGTTATCAGTTCAGAAAGTAACAAACCTGCTTCTGAGGATGTTGAAAGTGTCAGGACCATGTCGATTCCGGAGGCACTTGTTATAAATGAAGGAGACAGTGCATCCTTTTACAGCAATGAGGACTTTTTGAATGTTACTCCTGTAGATGTCAAATCTTTTGATGAAACGGATCTTCCTCCAAAATACAGATCCGATGAGACAGAGAATGGATCATATGTTACAGCTGTTGAGGATCAGGGATATACATATCTTTGCTGGACATATGCGGCCCTTGGGGCAATTGAGAGCGATCTTTTAAAGCATAATAAAGTAACGGGTACAGATTCCATCGACCTTTCGGAAAAACATCTTGCTTATTACAACGTGCACAGATCAAAAGGATCCGTTAACGGTTATATTGACGGCGACTACAGGGAGCTTGTGGATAACGGGGACTCTGACAAAAACTGGATCTTTGATTATGATACCAACTATGTTTCTGTTGGCGGTGTTACAGACTATTGCATCAGTCTTTTGACTGCTTGGAAGGGACCTGTGTCCGAAAAAGACAATGATGCATTTAAAAGTATCTACGGACAGGAATTTGTTTTTAAAGACAATACCGACAAGCCCTCGGATGCTTATGATGCTGAATATCATGTCCAGGCTGTAAATGAGGTATGCGCCGATACAGGAAACAGAGCCATGGTAAAAGAGATGATCATGGAGCACGGGGCTGTGACCATAGGCGTCAGCGCAGCTGAAAAATACTGGGTTGGCAGAAATTCAAATCTGTATTCAAGCTTTGGCGGTGAAAAACCGCCTACAGCTGACCATGAAGTACTTGTTATCGGCTGGGATGATGATTATCCTGCAACCAATTTTGCTACCGCTCCTAAGGGAGACGGCGCCTGGATCTGCAAAAACAGCTGGGGAACAACTCTCGGGAAAAAGGGATTCTTTTACCTGTCTTATTATGACGAGACTGCTCTAAACAGTAATGCCGCAGCATTTTCCTCCGCCGCAAAGGGCGACAGGGATTTTTACGATAACAATTATCAGGTGGCAGGTTTTTTGACGGATGTAAACAGCACACTTGATGATACACAAAATACCGTTTATAGTTATACAGCTTCTTCCAATCCCTATGCCTGCCTTTACAGGGCTGCCGGAGAAGAGAAGCTTGAGGCTGTAGGATTTATGAGTCTTGAGACATATCAGCAATATACGGCTGAAGTCTATCTTGATCCTGCAGCTTTGGATGGTCAGATCCTTTTTGAAAATCTGGGAGAACCGGTTTTGTCACAAAAGATTTCTGCTATAAGCGGAGGCTTTCATACTTTTGAACTTGATAAAAAGATTGACCTTTCAAAGGGACAGAGCTTTCTTGTGATGATAAAACCTTATACAAAAGGCCGTCTTGTTTTTGAAAAAGCGCAAAACTACATTAGCGGTCCCAATTATGATGAGTGGAATAATCTTACCGGAAGCTTTTTGAACAACTACGAAGCCAGCCTTTTAAGCTACTACATAACAGATGACGGGCTTGGGCTCAAATCTCAGGATGATAAGGACTTTTTCATCAAAGCATATACGAAAAACAAATAAAAAAAGACAGTAAAAAAGAAGACCGAGGAAGTCTTCTTTTTTCTTTCACAAGATTTTTTTGGGAGAAGGGCTGTCTGATGGGGAGTCGGACAGCCCAGGTATGAAAAAAGTTTGTTGGGGGAGTGAGAATTTAATTCTCAATAAATATATCGGTGCCATTAGAAAAAACTTAACGGTATTTTAAACTTTTTTCTATAAAA
>JAILOW010000046.1 GCA_024690635.1 Butyrivibrio sp. | reverse complement strand
CCGAAAAGGTTGAGCTTTACAAGAGAGGCATTGATCCCACAAGAGAGGTTGGAGATGATGCCATCAAGGAGACAACGTGGAACTTACACTCACGAAGCTTCTCGGGATCTGCTGTAAATTCAACAGTTGTCTCCTTGATGGCATCATCTCCAACCTCTCTTGTGGGATCAATGCCTCTCTTGTAAAGCTCAACCTTTTCGGCATTAAAGTCATATCCTACGACCTTGATCTTTTTGGCATAAGCAACGGCAATAGGCATACCAACATAGCCAAGACCTACAAGTGAAAGCTTTTCTTCGCCCGCAAGGAGCTTTTCATATAAATCCATTTTCATTTCCTCTCTGTTTCAATAAATATATAAAAAGATTCCGATCCTTTTAATGTCACTTCATAGTAAACACAAAGATATTATACTACACATGTCAAACCGAATATTTATTCAGTCTGTTCACTTCTTCAAGGTAGGAACCGATGACTTTTTTTCTGTCAAAATGAGTCTCTGTCCACCTTCTTCCGGCCCTTCCCATCTCTTTTCTCTCATCCGTATTCATACGGACAAAGCTATCAAGCGCTTCCAAAAGTGCTTCCTTATTTCTGGGAGCAAAAAGTATTCCGGATCTGCCGGGATCAACGATCTCTTTGCAGCCGCTGATGTTTGAAGCTATGACAGGTCTTCCGGTGGCCGCAGCCTCCATGAGAACGTTACTCATTCCCTCATGATAAGAAGGATGTACTATGGCATCAGCCTCCTTCATATAAGGATGTATATCCTTCTGGTAAGGGATCATCTTAAAAATTCCTTTTCCTTCCGCGTCCTTCACAAGGGCCTCAAAATCATCCTCGAAGTTGCCGACTGCGGAAAAAGAAACCTTGTCGCCGTATTTTTCATGAAGCTTATCTGCGGCATAAAGGTATTCCTCAGTGCCCTTTTCCTTCATAAGACGTCCTATATAAAGAAATCTTGTGACATCGTCGCTGTGTCCGGGATAATCCTCAAAGGTGTGCTTTTCAAGGTTTACGCCTGATCCGCTTACCACTTTTGTCTTTTTTGCTTTTATTCCGTGACTTTCAAATATCCTCTTGTTCTCTTCGTTCTGGAAAAAGAGACAGTCGCACTTTTTCAAAGAAGCCTTGTACATTGCCACTATGAGCTTTAAGAGAACGCCGCCTCTTTCAAAGGCCGATCCAAGTCCCGTAACCGTGGAGATGTAAGGTATTCCAAGCTTTCTGCAGGCGTAGCCTCCGTAGATATTGGGCTTTATGGTATAGGTTATGACCACATCGGGCTTTTCCTCTTTTAAAAGCTTCTTATAAGCGCCAAAAAGAGCCATATCCTGTACAGGATTGACTCCGCGTCTGTTTATGTCAGTATGTATCACCCTGCAGCCTTCCTGCGTAAGCTCTTTGTTTTTCAGATCATCCGGAAGGCTTACGAGAACTTCATAGCCCTCATCCATGAGCCCCAAAAGGAGCTCATTTCTGAAATCATAAAGACCGCTGGATGAATTTGCCAGTATCAGTGCTTTTGGCATGTTTTCCACCTTTTATCAAATATTATCATTTAGCCAGTTTTTCCTCGGGCATTACGCACAGCTCGTTGTACTTCATCATGTAGACACCTTCGCTGTAATCTCCGATGGCAGGAGTATTCTCGAAGCCCTTGAGGTTATTTATGATGCGCCTTGGGAAATTCACTCCGCAGGCATAGGCATGAGGGTAACCTCCACCGAATCTGGGATTAACCTCTGACAGGTACCAGGTTGCCGTGGCATTGTCATAGAACAGGTCTATATCGATCATTCCCCTGTAGCCTACAGTTTCAACAAAATTGCTGATAAGCTCAAAGAGCTCGGGGTCCTTTACAGAGACGGATTTATCAGTCTCGCCCGCCCTCATCTTTATCTTTTCCTTGAGGAAGATATCAGTACACTTTCCGGAGATCAGGTCGATATATACGTCTGCGCCGTACTCCTGTCCTCTCATGTACTCCTGGATAATGAGATCATCATAGTCATGGAAAAGAGCTATGAGCATCTCTTTTGACTCAACCGCATTTATGTTTATGGAAGCGCTGCCCTTTCTGGGTTTTACAAATACAGGAAAATCAATCTCACCCTCGGACATTGCAGTCTCAAAATCTTCTATGGAAAGATAGCACTTGGCTGTGGGAATACCGAGCTTAACAAGCATTTCGTACATGCGGTACTTATCAAGGCTGGTCTCACACAGTTCATAAGATGAAACAATAGGTGTAATACCTGCCTGAACAAACCTGTCGGCGTTTTCCGCAATAAGGGAAAGCTCTGGATCTATAAGGCTGAACACACCCTTTATGTCATTTCTTTTGCAGATTCCAAGTATCTCATCCACATAGAAAGGATCTTTTATCTTGGGCACTATGATGGCTTCATCGGCATCATAGATGGCAGGTCCTATATTTGAGCAGTCTGTGGCAAATACTTTGCCGTTATGTGCCAGCTCTCGTTTAAATGCCTGAACCACTTTGTTTCTGGTTCCTGCGCTAAGTATAAGAATATTGGTAGACATAGGCTCCCGCTCCTTTTACTCTTCCTTTAGTTTTCCGGTTCTCTCAAGGCGTTCCTGCCTGATCTTTGCAAAATTGCCCTCAACCACATTGGTATCCTCGGCCACCTGCTCAGTATGCCCGAATACGGTTTTGAAGGTCATGGCAATAACCTTAAGGTCCATGAGAAAACTAAGGTTTTCAACATATGTGGCATCAAGTTCAAATCTGGTGTCCCAGTCCACGGTGTTTCTGCCGCTTGCCTGGGCCAGACCTGTAAGTCCGGGTCTTACGGTGTGACGTAGCTTTTCCCTCTCCGTATAGTAGGGAAGATATTCCACCAAAAGAGGTCTGGGTCCGATAAAGCTCATGTCACCTTTTAAGATGCAAAAGAGCTCCGGAAGCTCGTCCAGACTGGTCTTTCTAAGGAATGTTCCAAAAGGAGTTATCCTGTCCCTGTCGGGAAGAAGCTCTCCCTTTTCATCTCTTTTATCCGTCATAGTACGGAATTTATACATGTTAAAGATCTTCTCACCTTTTCCGGGTCTTGGCTGTTTGAACAAAACGGGACTTCCGAGTTTAACCTTTACAAGTATCCCGACGATCAGATAGAGCCAGCAAAAAAGAATGAGAATCACAAGGGATATGGCGATGTCCAGGAAACGTTTAAAAAAATGTTTATACATCACTCAAAGCACCTTTTTACAATCTCTATAATGACATCCTGTTCCTCGGGAGTCATCTTGTTGTCGCTTGGAAGACAGAGACCCCTCTCAAAAATATCCATTCCCACATCAAGGATGCTGCCCTCGTCAATATAGGCATTACTCCTTGCGCGGCCTGTTCCCTCTTTTGTGATAAAGCCGTGCATGCGATAAATTGGCTGCATGTGCATGGGCTTCCAGATAGGTCTTCCCTCTGCGTTGTATTTCATAAGCGTTTCAAGGATCTGTGTAGGGCAGCTCTTGCCGGGTTCTGACTCATACAAAACGTCTTTCTCGCCGCGCACCTGCTTGCACATAGCATCCTTGTCGATGATAAGACATGAAAGCCAGTAGTTGGGCTCACTCTTTTTATCATCAAAAGGATTCATGGTAACGGGCAGATCCTTAAAGCCTTCTTTGTATCTGTAATAAATAGCCTTTTTCTGAGCAATGTGCTCCTCAAGGTGAGGTATCTGTCCTCTGATAAGGCCGGCAACAATATTGCTCATACGATAGTTGTAGCCAAGCTCCTCGTGCTGATACCAGGGTGCATCCTCCCTTGACTGGGTGGACCACTTTCTGATCTTGTCAGCGTCCTCGTCGGAATCTGTAAGGAGCATTCCGCCTGAAGAGCCGGTAATGATCTTGTTTCCGTTAAAAGAGATAACGCCGATATCACCAAAGGTGCCAGTCTGTTTTCCTTCGTAGGTTGCGCCGAGAGACTCTGCGGCGTCCTCAACGATAAGGGCTCCGTGCTTTTTGCAGATGTCCCTTATCTCATTTATCTTGCCGGGGGTTCCGTAAAGATGCGCAACCACCACAAGCTTAACCTCGGGGTAGATCTCAAAGGCTTTCTCAAGAGCCTTGGGACACATGTTCCAGGTGTCATATTCGGTGTCGATAAATACCGCTTCACCGCCCTCATAGGCAACGGGATTTACCGTAGCATCAAAGGTCATATCTGAGCAGAATACCTTTTTGCCTGCAAGAACGCCCTGTCCAACCTTGGGCTGACCGTAGAGTTTTTCTCCCGCAAGTCTTATTGCCAGGTGAAGGGCTGCTGTTCCTGCGGAAAGTCCTACAGCATTTTTGCAGGAGAGCTTTTCGCAGATCATTTTTTCCGCTTCGTTGATATTTGCTCCTACTGTTGAAAGCCAGTTGGTATCATAGGCTTCCTGTATATACTTTATCTCATCTCCGTGTGTTGTGGGGGATGAAAGCCATATCTTTTTCTCAAAGGGTTTTAACTCCATAAAGTTACCTCCCGCTCTGATCTTTTATATTCGGTCAATCGGCATTTATAGCTTCAGTAGCCTTTGCCAGAGCTTCTTTTCTTTCCCTGGTCATGGTGTATCTGTGGACGTCGGGCTGATAGGTTTCAACGATCTCTTTTACCAGATCTCTGATATTGGGGGACTCTTCCCTTGCGGCTTCGTTGAGTTTTTCAAGCTGTGCAAAGAATCTCATCTCATCCACATCAATGGGCTTACCTATGTGGATCATCTTGTTGTCCGTATCCTGAAGTCCCTCTTCATCCATGAGCATCTCCTCATAGAGCTTTTCTCCGGGACGAAGTCCTGTGAACTCGATCCTGATATCCTCTCCTACCTTGTAGCCTGAGAGCTTGATAAGGTTCTCTGCCAGATCAAGGATCCTTACGGGCTCTCCCATATCAAGGACGAAGATCTCACCGCCCTTGGCAAAAGAGCCTGCCTGAAGCACCAGAGAAACAGCTTCCGAAATGGTCATGAAGTATCTGATGATGTTAGGGTCCGTAACGGTTACGGGGCCGCCTGCCGCGATCTGTTTTTTGAACAGAGGGATAACGGATCCGTTGGATCCAAGTACGTTACCAAAACGAACGGCAACAAACTCGGTATCGTAGTGTTTATTGAAGGTCTGAACGATCATCTCGCAGATTCTCTTGCTGGCACCCATGATATTTGTGGGATTAACAGCCTTGTCTGTGGAGATCATGACAAATTTCTTAGCTCCGTTATTGGCAGCCGCAAGTGCTGTCTTCCAGGTTCCGAATACGTTGTTCTTTATTGCTTCGCCGGGGCTGTCCTCCATAAGTGGAACATGCTTGTGAGCTGCAGCATGATATACGATCTCAGGTCTGTACTCTGCAAATATCTTGTTGATCCTCAGAGTGTTTCTCACAGAAGCAATGAGTACCACAAGATCCATATCGGGATATTTAGTCTTCAGCTCCTGCTGAATGTCATAGGCATTGTTTTCATAAATATCAAGAATGATAAGTCTCTTGGGGTTATGGCCTGCGATCTGTCTGCAAAGCTCGGATCCGATGGATCCGCCACCGCCTGTAACCATGACAACCTTGCCCTTAACATAGCCGGCAATAGAATCCATATCAACAGCGATCGGATCTCTTCCAAGAAGGTCTTCAACTTCCACGTCGCGAAGTCTTGATACGTTTACTTCACCGTTTACCAGCTGGTACATTCCGGGAAGAGAACGAAGCTTACAGTTTGTGTTCTTGCAGATATCAAGGATCTTTTTAAGCTCGGGTCTTGAAACAGAGGGCATTGCAACAATGATCTCGTCAATGTCGTAGAGATCTGCGCACTCAACGATCTTGTCTCTTCCTCCGACAACCCTGATACCCTGGATATATTTGCCCCACTTGTTGGAATCATCATCAATGATGCACTTGATGGACATGGTGGAGTAATTGCTGGTGATGATGTCCTTGATAATGATATTGGCAGCCTCACCTGCGCCGATTATCATAACAGCCTTGCTGTTGTTGCGGTTCTCTGCCTGATGCTTTTTACTCCTGAAGAATCTGTAGGAGAATCTGCTGACAAAAATAGCCGTTATCAGAAGGAATGTGTACAGGAAATAATAGCTCTGAGGCACGGGCTGTGTGTGAGATTTAAAGAACTGCAGTCCGATGGCGTTTATAACTCCCGAAATAACACATGCCATAACAAGGTTCTGCATCTCACGCTCTCCGGCATATGCCCACAGACTGTCGTAAAGCCTGAACACGTAGAATATGATCAGCGTGATAAAGATGTTTATGGGAAGGAAGGTGTTTACGGGATCCAGAAAGTGCTCAGGGATCTCCGAGAGCCTGAACTCATATCTCATGAGAATAGCCACATAACTGGCCATTATAATACTCATGACATCGTAAACGATAAGTCCTATCCTTCTATACAGTTTTTGAAAATTAAAAGGTTCTTTTTTCATTGCATCAATTCTCTTTGGTCTTTATAACAAGAGGAGCCAGTGACAGCATAAGTGCTATGGTCATGGGATTGGAGAACTGGAATACCCACTCGGAGATTCCCGCCACCATAAAGCCCAGGACAATTGCAAAGGTCATAAGGCTAAGAGGCTCTTCCTTTCTGTATTTCTTGTATAATGATACCCCGGATGCGGCTGCGATCATCAGCATAAGTATAAACCATACTCCAACAAAGCTTCCGTGATCGTAAGCAACCTGCATGTAGGTATTGTGGGCATGAACAGCGATCTCACCGTTTGGAAGCTCAGCTCCCATCTCTTCATGTCCCCAGAGATTAAGTACCTTGAGGTAAGATCCGAAGATGGTGATACGACCGTTGGAGATCACATCCCACTTATTGTTCAGATCCACGTAGTCCTCCATTTGTTCAAGAAGCATCATATACTCTGCGCGGGTAAAACCGTTTGCCGCAAGAAGATACTCTGCCTCTTTTGGAAGTGCCAGGCCGTATTTCTGCTCCTGCTCATCGCTTCCTTCAAAGGGGAATCCATAGTAGTCGTAAATGGGATCTCCGTTTCCGTCCATATCATAATTATATATGTCTATGGGATATTCGTAATCCCCCATATCCTTACCAAATATCTTTTCCACAAAAAGACTGCCAAAGCGCTCTACGCACATAAAGTTGGTGCTGCCCCAGGAAGCTCCGCCCCTTATGAACTCATCAGTGTCATCAATGGGGTAGATGACGGGATCAGCCACAATGGCAGGTATCATCCTCTGCAGGGTAAAGGCAGGCGGAAAGCATACGATAACCGACAAAAGCAGCACGGTAAAGAGCCTTACAAACTGCTTTTTGTTATATGCCATTACAACAATGATAACTCCCAGCATCGCTACGATGATGGCAAGGTACGCAGTCCTTGAAACTGTAAATATGGCGTAGGCCATTATAAATCCGAAAAGAGTCATCTCTTTCCATGCGGATTTGAAGGTTTCCTTAAGACTGGTCTTGGGCGGAAGGGCAACTATCTTGGTAACAAGAAGCACCGTGGCCGCAGAGCCCATAAATGTAAGGTACTCAGCTGTAACCGTAACAGTATGGAAGATGAAAGCAAATCTTCCACTGACATAACCGGCAAAATATCTGTGGAGCAGTGAAAAGCCCAAAGATATTGCAAAGTTCATCATAAGTCCGCCGGAGAGGATCTTGTAATAGTCTTTTTTGCGATCCCAGATGGCAAATCTGATATAAAAGGCCGTAAAGGTGCATGCAAGAGCAACTCCCCACCATCTTGTGTTTCGAAGAATGATGATGGCTATAAAGAAAACAAGAAGAACCAGTCCGAAACCTGAGATCCTGATGCTCTGTTTTTCTTCATGGGCATGGCCTTTTGACAGGCGCGCCTTTATGAGGATGACAGCTGTCCTTATAAAGTTAAGCAGGATAAGTCCCGCAAGTATAACTATGATAACTTCATATTTCGTGATGGCATTGTGAAGGTCGTATTCTTTTTCCTCCTCCGCCATTCTGTGAAGGTTGTACCAGTGCACTCCAAGTGGCACGGAAACAGCGATCCATATAAGGTTCACAAGGTTCAGGGCCTCTTTTAAGGAAAAGGTCAATACCATCATAACCAAAAGCCATATGAGCATACGCCTCTCCGAAAGGGAATGAAAGATATCATAGAGGTCGTTCATATAGGCGCAGCCGTACCAGATGGCCATGGCCATGGAAAACATGATAAGTATGTACTGAAGTCTGTTCTCGTTTTTAAGACTCTGCCAGAAGGATATGCCTATCTCGTGTTTCACGGACTTGTGATTTATGGCATAGAACACGATAAATGCCGCAATGGCAAGTCCAAGCTCATAAAAGATTATGTCCAGGGGCCTTCTGTCAAAGATCTTTAGCGGAAATACCATGATCATAAGTGATGCAAAAACAAGCACAGCTATGGGATCCGCGGTGCTTCTGACTATTCCCGCAACTGTTACCAGATCATTCTTTTCCGGATTCTTTTTGTAATAAAGAGCTGTCACTACGCAAAGCGCTGCAGCTACCGCGATTATGGCGGCAATTATCTTAAGTGACAAAGCCTTGGAAAGCGGAAGTCTGTAATTGTAGTTGGCCGCAAGGTGAAGTCCCGGAATGTCAACTCCGTTCCTTGTAAGACTTCCCACGTATCCGCTGTCCTCAGGTATGTTTTCATAGGCAACGTAGTACTTGGATCTGCAGGCCTCAAGAACCAGGTAGTGGTCCTTGCCCTCTTCCACATTAAGCTCAAGAGGAATGTTCACATAGCAGGGAAGGTCAAGGCCCTCCGTATCCACATAGGTTTCAAGAAGAAGGGCACCGTTTTCATCATAGATAGTGGCACCGATATATCTGCCCCTCTCCATTTTGGTGACAAATACATCTATGGAACTGAGTCTGTCGTATCTTGTAACGAACTTTTGCCTGTTGCTGTATTCAAAGTTGATACCCTCTGACTCGGAGACAATGCTTCCTCCCGCATTGGTCTTTAGAACCTGTGTCCAGATCCTGAAGGGGAATACCGTCAGCAGGGCTATAAGCGCAAAGATCAATATGATAGCCTGAATGGCAGTTTTTTTATAGGTAATATTTCTCATTGTTTTTCCTGATCTGAAAATATCTGAAAACCTGTCCGGTCCTCACGAAATAATAGCATACCTGTTTTTTATAATCAAACTTTGGAAGCCCCTGCCGTTACCGTAAGAAGAGGCGCGCAAAGCCAGAGTACGAGCACATATCTGATAAGATACGTAGGTCCCAGGAACACTGTCAGTACCGTAAGCACCATAGGCATAAAGGGAAGTATTCCCGAAAATCTCTTTCGATAAAGTCTGTAGGCAAAAACAAACATAAAAATGAACAGATAAAATCCCGGAACGAAGGGAAGGCTAAACACCGGCGCATCCTTTTGAAAAGGTCCCAGGGAAAGATATCTGTAAAGAGCATCAATCGCAGGAATAAGGCTCTTTCTCTCTCCCGGAGGCTCCACCTCATAGCCGAAATAGGAGCTGTCTTCATAGGTAAAGGAATATACCGTATTGCCCTTATACACATTAAAGATGGCAGGGGGATAAAAATATCCGTAGCAGGTAAGAAGCCAGGCGTTTAAATAGGTCGCCGGGTGTCTTTTTAAAAGCGCTCCCCACACATTCCAAAAGCTTTTTTTATCAGCCTCATAAAGCTCATTGTTAAAATCTATCTTCACAAGGTCGGATACTCTGGGAGTGTAAAGCTCCAGGTTCTTTTTGGGTATATAACTCTCTATTACAGCTCTTTCCTCATCCGTAAGGTCCGCGGAATCGCTGTTATAAACCCTGGCAAGCTGCATGATGGGCACTGTCAGCATTTCCTGATGATGCGTCACCTCGCTGCTAAGGCTCATGGCAAAGATATTGGATATTATCAGGTAAAGGATCACCGGGACCACCAGCATCGCAGCCAAAAGGGGCTTTAGCTCTTTTCTGAAATGGAAAAGGGCAAAGGGTACAAACACAAGATAAGCGTAAAAGCCGTTATGTCTAAAGAGCGGCATAAGCACTGCCACTGCAACGAAAAGCGCAACCTTTTTCCTGTCTGACAAAAACTCCCCGGGATCTCTTTCAAGCTGAATGAGAAATACCGTAAGAAGAAGGAGGAGCGCCGAAAACAGGCCATCCTTGCAGGAGCATAAGGTGTACATTACTATCGTCGGAAATGCCCCGTAGAATACTATCCACAGATAGCGCATATTTTTATCAATGCCTCTTTTAGTCATGTAGGTGATAACGTAAGCAAATATTGCGGTTATGACCAGCATCTGAATGACCATGTAGGCAAAGATGCCAAAATTCCAGGAGCCTGTAAGCTTGTGGAAAAAAGCTATGGTCCCGCCAAGTAAAAGCACATGCAAAAGAGGATGGTGAGTTGTAAAGGTTCTGGTCAGAACTTCATTTAACTCATCAGCCGCATCATACACAAAAAATCCCGGGTACTCAGCAAGCAGCACCGGTATTGAAAGAGCCGCCGTAAGCCCCCAGTTGATAAAGAAATCTCTTTTTGTAACTGAATTGTTGTCGGAAAGGTCCTTCAGTCTGAACATTCCAAAGAGCCTTCCGCCGCCTCTTGCTATGTCATAGCTTCGAAACACATATCTGGTATCAAGAGTGATGATCAGGATCAGAGCCATCAGAACCAGCAGAGTGTTGGTATCCGTAAGGTTTATGCTGTCTGCCTTTTCAAGCTGATATCCAAATATGAGAAAAAGTCCCGAAAAAAGGCCAAATAAGCCTGACACAAGCCAGGCCAAAAGGTCATCGTTATTCTTTTTCATCTTCTGTGGTCTCCCTGATCACATACTGCGGATTCCTGTTTTGGGAAATGTAAACCCTGCCAAGATATTCGCCAACCATGCCAAGCATAAGCATCAGCATACCGCCCACAAAGATGACCGCACTCATAAGTGCCGAAAATCCGACGGGAACCGTGGGGTTAACGAATTTCTTGATTATGGTGTAGATTCCGTATATAAAACCGAGAATAGCAAAAAAGCTGCCGGACAATGTGGCGATCCTAAGGGGCTTTATGCTGAAGGCCGTAAAGCCGTTGATCCAGAGCGCAAGAAGCTTTCCAAAGGTATAGCCGCTTTCGCCCACCTCACGTTTTCTGTGATTTACATCCACATTTACTATATTTTTTGTAGTCCTGAGTACAAGGCCTATGACATAGGGATAGGAGCTCTCGTACTTTATCATCTCATCCACCACAAAACGCCTTGCGGCGAAATAGCTGGATACAAAAAGATCCTTGGGCTTACCCAGCATTGCACTTGCCATCCATTCGTTCATGGCTGTGCCGAAATTTCTGAAAAGACTGTGCTGCTTTTTGGAATATCTTGCATAGGCCACATCGGCTCCGTTTTCAATGGCTTCTATAAGCTTTCCGGCCTCACATGCAGGAGTCTGACCGTCATCATCAAGGCAGATGACGTAGTTTCCTTTTGAGGCATTAAGGCCTGCCATAAGCGCTGCGTGCTGGCCAAAATTCTTGGCAAAATTAATACCTGTGATATAGTCTTTCTCCCTTGCAAGACGGCAGATGGTCTCCCAGGTATTGTCGGGAGATCCGTCGTTTACAAGGATGATCTCATAGTTATAAGAAAGCTTCGTTTTATGGGTCTCATCTATTTCATTTATTACGCTCTCCAGGGTGCTCTCCGATCTGTAGCAGGGGATCACGTAGCTTATGAGTTTTTCTGACATATTTGTTCCTCTCATGAAAACAAACTTTTTTCCATCAATATCATATCATCTTTTTGACCATCACTGCACTCTACACCGGGAAGCTCAGAAACCACATGGAATCCGGCATTCTTGTAGCTGTTAAGCGCAGGAAGGTTCCTTGTGAACACACGGAGGATGACCCTTCTAAGCTTCAGAGTCTCTTTTGCGTAATCCGTAGCAAGAACAGCGGTTATATTGCCGTAGCCCTTTCCGAGAGCATCGTCTTCACCGATAAAGATGCCGTACTCCGCGCTCATTTCCACAGGATCGATATCTCTGAAATACACACTGCCCACAGGTCGGCCGTCAGGCTTTTCGCAGATGATATACTGCGCCACTTTGCCTGTGTCCACCATGGTCTTCTGCCAGCGAAGCTGACCTTCCAGAGTGAATTTCTCTCTGTATATGAAGTTTTCCCGGACTCTTTCATTATTTCTCCACTTAACGATAAGAGGTGCATCCTTTACGGTTATTTTGCGGAGAAATATCTCTTTGCACTCCGTTACAATATCTGTTCTTTCCATATACTTTTTCCGTTCCCGGCATCACTCAAGATTCAGTGAATATACCGCAAACACATCCGCTATTTCATCTACCTTGTCCGCTTTTACGGCAATTCCCTTTTCACTGTAATAATCTGTGATCCAGCGGATATCATCCGTAGTCAGCTGTACAAAGTATGTATTATCCAAAAGCAGGGCATCCTGCATGGAAGCAAAACCGTGAAGCTCGTATTTTTGGGCTGTCAGAGGACTCTTTGAAGCCCAGCCACCCATCAGATCATGATTGGCTTCTCTGTTGTCCACCCTGTCAAACATCTTTTCCGAGAATGTAGCTTCACTGTAGTCAATGGCATCCGCAACGGAAACAGAAGTATAGACATCCACAAAATAGAAGTTATCTCTGTTTGCATCAAAATAGTCATAAAGCGCATCGTAGTGAGACCTCATAAGAGCTCTCTGCTCTGCCTCCTGCACACATATCTCGTATTGATTCGGCACAGAAAGTACCGCAACGATGGCTGATATCACAATTGGAATAAAAAGGTTTCTGCGGTGGTCACGTCCTCTGTAGCAAAGAAGTCCAAAGAGGATCAGTATCTCCACCAGGTACATAGGGTGAGTTATCCTGATAGGATCTCTTCCTCTGACAATTATATACAGCCAGAGTACGCTCCTGCAGGCAAACAACGTAGCCAGAAGCAGTACTACCGGAAGCTTTTTCCCTTTTTCTTTTGTAAAAAGATATACAAGCAGCACGCCAAGATACATGACCCCTGCAATAATGTTCCAGGGATAATCGGACATGGGGTACTCATAGCTCTTTTGCGGTGCCACATGATAAAGCCTGTAGATGTAGCTCGGAACGGCATTTATCAGCTGAGTGGGAAGAGGTATCTCATCGGTTCTAAGGCCTGCTGCGTACTTTGCCACAGCGTCCAGTGTGTCAGCATTTATCTCTTCATCAAGCCCGAAGTTGTAGTTGATAAGAAGCTGCTGCTCGCTCTCGGAAAGTCCTATACTCTCATAGAAATCCCTGTGGGCCTCATAGTCCGGAATGTACTGAAAATCGTAGAGCTCTGTTCTTGCGTCAAAAAGCCTGTTAAACTCCTTCCAATCCGCCGGTGAATAGGCGATATTGTGAAGGATCTGAGAAACAGCAAGCCCTGCCAGGATCATGATGCAGAATCTTACGTATCTCATGAAAAGAACTTTTCTCTTGCCATAGTCGGAAACAGGTATGTCCTTTTCCCTGCTCTTTAATATATCAAGCCTTGTAAGGCTCCATCTCATGAGTATGGCAACTCCCACCATGGGAAGCGTTAAAAGGAGCATCTCACTTCTTATGAGAAATGCCAGTATGATCAGCAAAAGAGCTGTTATCAGATCTCTTTTTTCCTCTTCCTTGTGTGTAATGATAAGAAATGCCGCTATTGCAGACAAAAAGCCGCAGGTGTAGGTGTACTGTATGTAGAGAAGGTGCGTCCCCACAACTCCCAGCACAAGAAAGAACTCCATTGCCAGAGCTTCCACACGCAAAGACACATCCCTGATTATCCTGTGAGTCCTAAAAAACAGAATGAACACGCATAAATACTGACATACACATAAAAAGATGCCATACCAGTCCGCACCTCTGAAAACCCTGTAAAACAGAGAAATAAAGGCACTGACAGGATACAGCATCTGGATATTGTGTCCCGCGGGAGTCCCCGTAAAGGCTCCCGACAGGATATCTTTCATTACAACATCATCGTTTAAGTCAAAATAGTAGTCACCTGCAAATCCTGCAATAACTATGATTGCAAGAGTCATTAGGCCTGCTGTTATGAAGCTTTTGCGAAGATGCTTCTTTTCCATAGGATCTGCTCCCGGTTAAGTAAATTTGTAGTACTCCTTGACCCTCATAACCACTTCATCAAGGTCCTCATCCGTAAGTTTGTAATACATAGGAAGACGAAGGAGTCTCTCACTTTCTTTTGTTGTATATCTGTCCTCTCCCCTGAACTCACTGTACTTAACTCCTGCCTTGGAAGAGTGAAGAGGTATGTAATGAGAAGCAGGAAGAATGTCGTTGGATTTAAGGTGATTAATAAGTCCCTGTCTCTCTTCGAAGTCCTTACATTTAATGTAGAACATATGGGCATTGTGCACGCACTCGGAAGGAACATAAGGAAGTTCGATAAGTCCTTTTTCCTTGAGAGGAAGAAGTGCCTGATAGTATCTGTTCCAGTGATCCATTCTGGCATCATTGATCTCATCTGCCATCTGAAGCTGCGCATAGAGGTAAGCAGCGTTCATATCACTTGGAAGGTATGATGAACCGGGCATGATCCAGCTGTATTTGTCAACTTTACCAAGCTGGTAGAGGGTTCTGTTGGTTCCTTTTTCTCTGATGATGATAGCCTCATCATTGAAGGTCTCATCCTTCATCAGAAGAGCTCCGCCCTCACCCATACTGTAGTTCTTGGTCTCGTGGAAGCTGTAGTTACCAAAGTCGCCGATGGCTCCAAGTGCCTTGCCCTTGTATGTGGACATAACGCCCTGGGCAGCATCCTCCACAACGTAGAGGTTGTGACGCTTTGCGATATCCATAATGGTATCCATCTCACAGCCCACACCTGCGTAGTGAACCGGAACGATGGCTCTTGTCTTTGGTGTGATTGCCTGCTCGATAAGGTTCTCATCAAGATTCATGGTATCAGGTCTGATATCCACGAAAACAACTTTTGCTCCGCGCAGTACAAATGCATTGGCGGTGGAAACAAAGGTAAAGGAAGGCATGATCACTTCGTCGCCTTCTCTTATATCCATAAGGATGGCGGAAAGCTCGGTAGCATGTGTGCAGGATGTGGTCAAAAGAGCCTTCTTTACGCCGGTCTTTTTCTCGATCCACTCATTACACTTTGCAGTGTAAGGGCCGTCGCCGCATATCTTCTGATTTTCCACGCATTCCTTAATATAATCAAATTCTTTTCCCGTGTAGGGAGGTACATTAAAGTTTATACGCATATTGTTCTCCTCTCAGGATTTATCAGTCTTTCTTCTCAAGGAATATCTTTCTTGTTATGAAATTATAAACCATAACTACGGCTGTTGCCACGACCTTGGCTATGGTATACATAAGGCTGTTGCCTACATGAGCATTGAGCCAGCTGATGTTCTTGTAGAAATAGCTGACGCCGAGCCAGATAATTCCGCTGTTTATGCCCATTCCGATTACGGAAAGAACAACAAAAGCAACAAATTCCGCTCTTCTGTCCAGATCCTCTTTTCTCTCAAATACAAACTTAAAGCTGAGAAGGTAGTTTGCAATGACAGAAACAATGAATCCGAGAACGGAGCCGATAACCGATGCCGCTTCAAAGTATTCCCTGCCGGCAATGAAAACAATGATGTTCATCGCCACAAGACCCACAAGGTAGTCTATGAAGAAGCAGGCAAAACCTACTACTCCGAATTTAAAGATCTGATACAAAAGGGGATGTTTATCCCAAAAAGCCTTCATATTTTACTCCTCACTTTCAATACCGCCACAATAAACAGTAAAGCGGTCACTCTCGAAAACTTTATTATAGTCGTGATTTGCTATATAGTCCAATAAAATATCATATTTGTAATTGTAACTGGAACTGCCGGTAGAATCAAAGCCTACTATGACGGTGGGCTCGGGATCATCGCTACCTGAAAGCCTGCTCATCTCTGCATCAAAGTGCTCAGTGGTATAGCTGTCAAGGTCAGGCCACACCGTGTCTATGGAAGGCTCCATATCAAAGAAATAGGAAAGCCCCGGAACAGAACCAAAAAAGATCGCAGGTTCGCCGTACAGGCCGTTGTCTCTAAGAAAGCTACTAAGTTCATTAAGGCTGTCCGCATTGCTCTTTGTGGTTACAAGACCGTTTCCTTTTTCCATAAAGGTGACTTTTGTGTCCCTTTTAGTGCCATCGGCGCCGTCAACAAATGAAAAGTTGAATCTGAATAAAGCGCCCTGAATGAGGCATACAATAATAACAGTTGTAACCATTGCCTGCCACGGGAAGTTATGATCCCCTTCACCGAGCCTTTGCATAAGCCTTCTCAAAAGCCAGAGTCCTATGGGGGCCACAAGGTAAAGATTGTTTATGATGGGGAATGTATAGTTGTTGCTGCCAAGGGGAGTGATCAAAATGATCATCACCAAAAGAAATCCCAAAGTCTGTTCCTGTTTGCTGCCGTTCAATATTCCAAAGGAGGCTATGATTGAAATAACCAGTGTTATTATCACAAACATCATTGCTGCCTGGAATATGGAATCGTAGTAATAATAGTTACGTGTGAATACTCCCGATGCAAAGTAGTATCTTACGAGAATCAGAAGTCCCAATATGTAAAGTATCTTTTTGACCGGCACATATTTTCCCTTTGCAAAAAGGAACATGATAATGCCTGCCATTATACATGGGATCATAATAAGCATATGTCTGCCTGTGGTAAGGTACGCTTCCATAATGGAAGCCACCATTACGCCTGCTGTATAGTCCGAAGCCCCCTTGGTCATTCCAAAAAGGTTCCCTATCATATCAAAGTAAGCCGTAGGGCCGTAGGTGATGGATATAAAAACAAGCGGTATTGCAAAACCTGTTGCATATCCTCCGATACAGACCAAAGTCTCTTTAACTATCTCCCGGAACTTTTCCTTTGCAACAGCTCCGTAAAACCAAAGAACAAGGATAAGCATGGACTGGGTGACATTCGGAAATCTCACCATTACGTTCATGCCAAGGCACACACCTGCCAAGAACAGATAGAGGTTCTGCCTCTCCATGGCAAAAATTCCCGCCAAAAGGAAAAGCGCCCCAAAGGTCATCAGATAATAGGTGCAGTAGTTGTACATGATAACTCTCGGGCACCAGCTAAGGCCTTCCGCCATTAAGAGACCCAGAAAGATCATCCAGCCTGGCATGAACTTTTGAAGGACATAGTACACAACCAGCATAACTGCGCCGAAAAGAAAGCTGCAGTATATGCCAAATCCAAGAAGGGAGCCTGCTCCCGGAAGTTTCATAATAAGGTATCCCAGACTGTTACCCACATAAGTTGACAGTATCCACATGGGATCTATCAGTTCCATGAATCTGAAGTTAGCCATGTTGTAGGTGACATCGGTGATATCGAGTCCCGCGTTCACTCCCGCAAGTGGGAACAAAAGCAGTATTATGGGGAACACATACTTTTCGAGAGGGGACTGAAATCTTTTGAACTTGTAAAAATAGCTCCTGATATTATTTAGCATAAGCTCTCATCCCATTCTCTTATCTTTTTAAAGAGCCATGTATCGTGA
Source organism: Butyrivibrio sp. (assembly GCA_024690635.1). The sequence goes on along the minus strand of JAILOW010000046.1, from coordinate 78,829 downwards.
AGGACTCTTCCCACAAAATCAAAGACAGTCTTTCTGATAAAGTCAACAAATATGCCCGCCGCGAAAATAATGATGATTGACGCAGCAAGGTGAAGCGCGTATCCGGGAATGCTGTAAAGAGGAACCTCACCGATAATATGGCCGATCCACTCTATCCAGCGGTCTCTGATCTCAATATGCATATGAAGCAGATACACGCCGAAAGTAAGAGGTCCAACAAATCTAATAACATCTGCAATCTTATTTTCTTTTACCCTGTAGTATCTGAAGAAGGAGAACAGACCAAGTGATCCCATCAGAGTAAAGAAGAAGTTATAGTGGGTAGGCACCTGTGAATAGTAAATAAAACCGCCTCTTTTCAGATTGATATAGTGTAAAAGAAGGCTAAGGGCAGTATTTACAGCTCCTGATACAAGAAATACCACCGCACTGTTCTTTGCATTGTAGAACATCTTAACATCGTATTTCCTGATATATGCTGCTATAAGATACAGGCAGATAAACCATCCGTAGTCATATCCCGCTTTGTCGGTAACAAACATAACTGGAACAAAGCTCTTTATAAAGCAGAACCACAAAAGAAGCAGAAGGATAACCGTCTTCATCTGTTTTCTGGAAAGCTTTTCTATTGCAGCGTTCATTACAGGCGAAAGGGCGTACATGATAACGTAAGCCGTAACAAACCAGTAATGCTCCGAAGATATGGGAAACATATATTGAATTGTCTTGTAAAGGGAATTACCGGCATACATGGAATAGGTTCCGGCGATCATAAGAGCAGCGGAAATAAGGACAGTGTAGAAATACACCTGCGCAATAAGCTGAAGAAGCCTTGATATCTTCATACGCGATCCTGAAAGGAAATATCCGCTGATGAGCAAATAAACATTGAGCCCCGCTATACAAAAGGACTCCAGAATAGTTGCATAAACCTCAACGGAAGAAGCAGGCACTCCCAAATGAAGGAGTGTATCTGCGTACCCGTTGTAATGAAGTGTTATGATCATGAACATTGCGACTATGCGCAGCAGTTCAAAGTTTGCATTTCTCTTTTTTGCTGTAATACCTTCAGTGCTGTTCATACTTCCTCCCAAACCCCAATTTATTTTCTGGAAATAACAGCCTTTCCGTCCCCAATACTGTAGACCATATCACACTTTTCTATGGTCTGAAGCCTGTGAGCAATGATCACAAGCGTCTTTCTGCCGTGCAGTCTGTTTATGGAATCCATAATAGCTGCCTCTGTCTCGTTATCAAGAGCTGATGTAGCTTCATCAAGTACCAGTACCTCAGGATCCTCGAAAAGAGCCCTTGCGATACCGATCCTCTGTCTCTGTCCTCCGGAAAGCCTGATTCCCCTCTCTCCGATCCTGGTATCAAGGCCTTCGGGCAAAGACTTAACAAACTCATCAAGAGCCGCCTCTTTAAGAGCCTGCCATACTTTGTTGTCATCAATTTCATCATCGGCATAGCCAAATGCCACATTCTTTCTGATGGTGGAGTCCACCATGAAAATAGTCTGTGGAATGTAGCCTATATTTTTAAGCCAGCCGGGGTAGTTGGTGGTTACATCCACGCCGTCCGCAAGGATTCTGCCGGCTTCGGGCTTTAATAGTCCCAGCATTACATCCACGATGGTAGTCTTGCCGGCTCCGGAAGTTCCCACGATTCCCACTGACTTGCCCACAGGAATCTCCATATCCGCTTTATCAAGGATAAGCTTGTCTGTTCCCGGGTATTTGTAGGTTATGCCCTCCATGAAGATGCTCTTTTTTATGGGAAGCTTTTCTACCGTGACTTTTCCTCTGTAATCGTCGCCGTTGTAGGAAATCTTGCTGTCATGTATCTCTGTCTGAAGATTGTCACTAACATTCATAAGGAACGGCTCAAAATAAGCTATGGATGTAAGGTAATTGTTTATCCTGTTGGCGCTTGGAAGAAGTCTTGCAGCAGCTGCGGCAAGGACCGTAAGCTGGGGAAGAAGCCTTGTAAGGCTTGTACCCGTTGCCATAACCATAAGCATATATCCTATCATGCCGGCAATTGCTATTGTTTCGATAAGGAGCCTTGGAGTTGAATTGTAAAGACTGTACTTTTGAACAGCATTTACGTAACCCGCTCCGCAATCAGCATAGCCGTTGATAAAGTAGTTTTCCTTATTGGCTATCTTGATCTCTTTTATTCCGGTAACGGATTCATCTATCCATTTATAAAGTCCGCTGTAATAGTCCTGGTTTTCCTGTCCGGCCTTTACCATGACAGGCTTGATAAAGTACTTGATCACAAGAAGCACAACCACTAAAAGTGCTGCAATGGTAAGTGTCATCTTTGCATCCTGACTTAAAAGGATTCCAACAAGGCAGATAAAGACGATTATCTCACTTATCAGCTGAAGGCAACTCAGGATAAGACCGTACATATTATTAACATCAGATGTTATGTTTCTCTGGATAACGCTGGTGTCGGCATTTAAGTAATACTCGTAGGGCCTTAACATGAAGTTGATCATCATCCTTCTGGATGTGGCAAACTGGTTGGTATATACAAAGCGAAGCTGAACCACATTCATGAAGTATAAAAAGATATTCTTAATAACAAATACAAGTATAAGTGCCACCATTATGACAATGGCAAGCTGCGTAGCGCTGGTAAGATTAAACAGATTATATATAAAGGACAATGCCTTGCTTTCTTCCACCTGCTTGGGATCAATGACAACTTGCATAACAGGTGCTATCATTGCAATTCCCAGGGATTCAAGTACGCCTCCGATAAGCATCAGTATAACAATGCCCACCATCTGCCTTTTTTGCTTCTTATCAAGAAGCACCATCAGTTTCTTGTAAATCTTTCGCATAAAGTCTCTTTCCTTAAGTTAATCGGTAATAAATTCGTTTTGTCTGTGTATCTCCGGAGCTTCGTATTTATCCATGAAATCATCTCCGAGATATATTTTTTCCTTTGCAATATCAAGGGTATCAATGACGGTATATACGGAAACCAGTCTGTCAAAATACAGCCCTTCCATGAACATCATCATTTCCATAGGGAAGGATCCGGATAAAAGCACAGCTTCAGGGAAATTCTTTTCATAGTCCAAAAGATCCCTGGGGTGCTGTTTAATAATAACAGTTGCTTTTTCTCCATCTATTGTTCCGTAAGTATCTATGATATCCTCGAAAATTTTCTTTCTTGTGTCAAGGTCGCACAAAGGCTCCGACAAAACAAGAAGCTTTGGAACTTTCTTTTCCGGAAGATCACGACCAAACACCTTCTGCCTTACACTTCCTGCATCCTCAAGGAAAAGCTCCAGCATTTTGTTCTTTTCATCCTGGGTAAGCCTGCCTGTCAGAGTCTTTCTGGGAAGTTCAACATATTTATCGCAAGGATAAGGAAGGGCAGAAATATTGTTGACCTCCATATCAATGCAGTATCTTCCGTATCCGTTCTGGATAAAGATAAGTCCAAGCTTTGCAAAAAAGGCCTTCAGTTTAAAATGACCTCTGTTATCGTATCTTGCAGTGTCATAGTATTTGATACAGTCAAGCCCGTCCTCCACCGCATGGTAACGGATCTTTTTATAATTCAGATAGTATCCGATGGGGTCCGAATCGCAAAAAACATAAATATCTTTGTATTTTCCAAAGTCCACGGGAACATACTGCTCCTGCAGCTGTCCAAAGAGCTTACAGAATCTTATCCTGTTTAGCATGTTTTTAACGATACTTCCGGTGTCGGTCTTGAACCTCTTAAGCTGGGGAAAAAAAGTATCCTCTTTTTCGTCGTACTCAAAAACCTCATCAAATATGTCGCTCTTTCTCGCACGCTCAGCCATGCTGCCGAACTTGTTGGACATCTTTGAAAGAATAAGAGAGGCTTTCCCGCCATCACCAATATAGAATTCTTTAAGGCATGCCACATAAACATGATAAAAAGTGTGGCATACGTAAATCCTGTCACTCATCTGTATTCAACGCTTCTTTCCGCCTCGGATGGTATCCCGGTAGAACCACAGCAACCTGTAGTACAAATAAAAGAACAGCTGTGATTTCATTTGAAAGCCTATAAGCTTTCTTTCCTCCGGGTGTACCTTTTCAAGGTAATACCTGTTGTTTTGAAAATCCGGGAATGTTTCCTTCATCTCCCTGCCAAGAGCCTTTGTGAAGCCGTAGCAGCCCTTTAGTCCCGATGCCTTGGGCATGGCAGAGAACAATGTGTTTACATAAAATAACGTGATATATTGAAATTCTATCTCGTCTCTGTAATCGTCAAAGTAGCCTTCTTTTTTTGCTTCGCTGACGATCATTCTGCCTGCGTCCATTCTGTCCTCAAGATTTTTCCTTGAGATACTGTGAACCGTGGAGGCATTGTGCTGATAGTAGAAATATAATGCTTCGTCTATGTATTCAAAGTGCTTTGATCTGAGCATCCAGTTGTTGCTTATGGCATTGTCTTCATAAAAGATGTTTTCGGGGAAAATGTCCAGCTTTTTTAAAGTGCCTGCTTTATAATCCCCAAGGATCAACTCTCTTTTATATACCTTTACCACAAGGCTCCCTGTTTCAAGAAGAAGCTTTTTATACCTCTCCTTATCCATAACACCCGTTTGCTCAAAATTATTATTGGGAACCTGTCTTCCGGGTTTAAAGCTGTGTTCTCCGGTAAAGCAGTAGTCGCAGCCCACCATGTCGGCCCCGGTTTCTTTTGCCCTGTTAAGGAGCCTTTCGTAATAGTCAGGGACCACCCAGTCATCCGCATCGATAAACCCAAGCCATTCTCCCTTTGCGATGGCAAGGCCGATATTTTTGGCTCCTCCCTGATGAAGATTCACTTCAGAATGAATTGCTATGAATCTGTCCGGATATTTCTCCTCATATCGCTTTAATATCTCATAGGAATTGTCAGTGGAACAGTCGTCCACAGCAATTATCTCATAAGACTCAGGGGAAAGAGTCTGATTTACCAGACTGTCCAGGCAAAACTCCAGCTTTCCGTCAGCCGCCATATTGTAAACCGGTACAATGATACTTAAGGTCATGATATAAGCCCCATGATAGCATCTGCTATTTTTTGTGTTCCTTTTCCGTCAACAAGCTCTTTTGCTTTATTGCTCATTCTTCTTCTAAAGCCCTGACTGTCTACGGAAGCCGTTCCCCAGGTAACGATTTTTTGAACCAGTCTGTGATCCTTTCTGGCATCTCCGGCATATCTCACCGCACCTGCATCGTTAAAGGACTTTACAAAGTCAACCTGGCTGTCAGCCATACTAAATACAACTGTCGGAACTCCTATGGCACATAGTTCATAAATGGTAGTTCCGCCTGCCGAAACAGCAAAGTCACATTTTTCCATAACACTTGCCATGTTTTCAACCGACTCGTGAAGGAAAATGTAATCGCTATGTCTTTTTGCTATATCTCTAAGTTCCTGTTTGTAATCTTCTTCAAAAAGAGCCCCAACTATCACTTCGCATTTTATTCCGGTGGTATCAAGCACCTTTCTGCAAGGGCTGTCCTCCTCATAAACTTCATAGAGGATATTCCCCAATACGTGATAGGGATCTGTGCCTCCCGCGGAGAGAAAAGCTCTTTGAGCCTGCTCCCTGACTTCATATTGGGCCTCAGAAAACTGTTTTCTTAAGGGAGCATATTTAGCGCCCAAAAGCTGAGTTTCTGCACTATAAAAGTCCCTAGGGACCACAACGTCGTAATTTATTATCATATCCACCGGATAGTCGAATTTATACAGATCATCGATGTAGCAGGTCCTTGTATCAGGTGAAAGCCTGCCAAACAGCTCTTTAAGAGCCTCCATATACTCCGGTGTAACAAAATAAGAATCCAGAAGAAACATATCCGGCTTTTCATCCGTAAGAAGTCCCTCCAATACCGGAAGATCCTCTGCAGGCTCGGAATAGTTTGTATGAAGGATTATGCAGTCATAGATCTTCTTTTCCTGATCGGAGAGTTCCGCAAGAACATCTGCGCTCTCTTCATCGGATAGAAGGAACTTTACCTCTGCTCCTCTTTCAATAAGTTCCGCCGCAATTGTCATGCATCTTCTGATGTGACCTGTGGCAATTATTCCGTTACCGTTGGCTTCGATCCAGATTTTTTTCATATTATTCAAAGTCCCCTTCTTTTAACGGCTCGCCGCGATAAAGATCAGTCTTTGCTCGTTTTCCAAGTACCTGTTCATACATAAAGGGCGGAAGTCCCGCTCCCTGCTGCGGTCTGATGGAACGAATATTTGTATCTGTCAAAACCTCGCCTTTTGCAATGTCCTGCACTACATACAGCGATCTGGCTCCTTCTCTTTCCTTTTCCTGTTTTTCCGAAAGGAAATACTCGCTTCTTCCAAGGGCTTTTTCTATTATCCTTATGTTCTTTACCATAAGGGCAAATTCCTCAGGTTCCATTGAAAAAGCTCCGTCTGCCCCTCCGTCGGATCTGCGAAGTGTAAGATGTTTTTCCACCATCCTTGCTCCAAGAGCCACTGCAGCCTCAGCCACGGCTCCTCCCATGGTGTGATCGGAAAGACCCATAACACAGCCGAACTTCTCCGCAAGAGTAGGAATCATATTGAGATTGACCTCCTCGTAAGGAGTGGGATAAGCAGATACGCACTTTAGAAGTATTATATCCCCGTTGCCCTCCTGAAGGCAGGTGTCCACAGCAAGCTTTATGTCGCTTTCTCTTGCTACACCCGTGGCAAAAATAATGGGTTTATGCTGCGAAGCGCAATATCTGATAAAAGGAATATCCGTTATCTCGTAGGATGCGATCTTTATGGCGGGCATATCAAGCCCCATCATAAGATCAACAGCTGTTTTATCAAAGGGTGAAGAAAAGCAGTCAATGCCAACCTTTTTTGCCTCATCCATGATCCCCTGATGCCATTCCCAGGGCATATAGGCCTCTTTATAGAGCTTGTAAAGAGTTGTGCCGTCCCAAAGAGTTCCGCCTTCTATCTGAAAATAGCTCTTGTCTGAATCTATGGTCATGGTATCCGCGGTGTAGGTCTGAAGCTTTATGGCATCAGCGCCAGCCTCTTTGGCGGCATGGACTATTTCCAGAGCCCTGTTGTAATCGCCAAGGTGATTGGCTGACATCTCAGCCACGATATATACGGATGAATCCTTGGAAATAACATGTTCGCCCAGTTTTATGCTTTTTTCCGGTAAAAGCTGTGACATAGCGCCTCCGCTCAGTTGTTTTCCAAATGATTTAAAGCCTGATACTGTCTGTTTGTCCAGGGACTTCTGGCTTCAAATAAGGAGCCGTCTGCCTTTTTTACATAAACTGCAGGGAAATAGTGGATAAACAAAGGTGTAAGGCAAATTGTATAGCCTCCGGCATTTGTATAAACCACTCTGTCTCCCGGCTTTAATTCAGGCTGCTTTTCAGCAGCAAAAAGTCTGTCATACTCCATACAGGTAGCGCCACAGATCATCTGACTCTCAATCTCGTTTCTGCCCTTGCCGCCATCTGTGTACTCAAGCCTGTGAGGATACCATCTGCGGGTAACCTGAGGATTTAAGTTAACTCTGCTGCCATCGGTAATTACATATCTGTGCTCACGCACATCTTTTATATCAATAACGCTTGTTACAAATTCAAAGCTAGATGAAACCATGGATACGCCGGGCTCCATGATAAGCCTGGTCCTTGCGGGATCAAAGTCCTTTGAAAGCTCTTCTGAAATAGCAGGAACGTAGTCCCTGAAATCCGGCTTGCCGGCAACGCCTCCGTAGTAGCCGCCTCCCATATCCACATATTCAAGATCAAGTCCGTACTCCTCCGAAACCTTGACCACAACCTTGGCCAGAGCCCTGTATGCATCAAGAGATCTGGATTTGGTGGAAGAATGAAGGTGAAGTCCTGCGATCTTAACATTCTGAATATTTCCAAGAGCATCAATAACTTTTTTAAGCTCGCCGTTTTCATAACAGTAGCCGAATCTGCTGCCCTCTTCATCTGCCAGAACCTCATCGGGGATAAGGCTTCCGATATCATAGTTTACTCGAAGTCCCACTTTAACGGTCATATCGGGATGTGAATCTGCTATCTCCCTTACCCAGTCAGGCTCGTAGTTTGAATCAAGATTGACGATACCTCCCCCGAGAATAACCTCTTCAAAGGCTCCTCTGTCCTTTATGGGACCGTTATAGATGATCTCATCCGGTGTAAACCCAAGAGATCTTGAAAGCTCGTACTCTTCAAAGGATACTACTTCCGCGTAAAAGCCCTTTCCCTTCAGATGCTGCAAAAGCCAGGGAAGTGAATTGGTCTTTACTGAAAAAGAACGGATGCTATTTTTCCAATGCTGATCCAGAGCGGCCTTTAACATGTCCGCATCCTTATCAAGAAGTTCTTCGTCTATGCGATAATAGGGAGTTTTAAGAGCGCTGTCATCAAATCTCAATCCTGATGTCTGCTCATTTTTCCTGTTATCAATGATCCTTTGATACTTTTCCTCTGCGATCTTCCAGTCTTCAAAAGTATCAATATCCTGAACTTCATCCTCAGTCAGGATCACAGGTACCATATCCTCAACATCCGTGGTGCCTTCTCTGTAAAAGGCATCGGTCCTGCAGGCATAAAACTGTCCGCTATCATGATAGAGCTTTTCAATGTCCTGGCTTCTCATGGAAGCATACTCAGGAAATCTTCTTACAAGTCTTCCGTCCGATATCACAAAGCCTCTCTGGGGAGGATAAGAAAAAGCCACCACAGGGGTAACTGACTCATGCCTGGTAAGGCTGTCCATAGCCTCTTTTAACCTATCAGGAGTTATGAATGGCGCTGTGGGATATATGCAGCAAAAATTGTCAAATTCCTTTCCCGCTTCCTTGTAGCTGTCAAGGACCTCCCTGATAACCTCATCGGTTGTGGCATAATCACCCGAAGTCTCAGCGGATCTGAAAAAGGGTACAACTGCTCCGTACCTTTTTGCGACTTCCGCAATGGCCTGATCGTCAGTGGATACCATGACTTCATCAAAGGCTCCGCTTTCTATAGCGGCAGTTATTGAATATGCAATTATAGGCTTTCCGCAAAAATTCCTGATATTCTTACCGGGAATCCTCTTGCTTCCGCCTCTGGCTGTGATAATCGCTATGGAGCTCATTTAAGTTCCTCCGGCTGAAATTCGCTCTTTATACGGTCACATAGGTCCTCAAGCTCAGTCAGTGAATCTGCCTCGACAATAAAGTAGCCTCTTGTCATAAGAGAATGTCCGTCTATGACTTTTCCGGGCACCATGCCCCTTTCGAGATTGCACTGCCATGCTTTTACGGGATACTTTTCTTTTATATAGCTTTCTGCAGGCACATTTCCAATCCTGACATTTTCAAAATCGAAGTACCTGATCATCATCATTTTTGACTCTGAAGGCTCAAAGGAAGCCTTGAGTCCGAGCTCGGGAACAGACGCCTTGATAAACTCCGACACTTCATCCACTCCGCTTGCCATTGGAGTAAAGAGATTGTGGAGATTGTGTCCCGAAGGTCTTGCGGAGGTCTCGATGAGAAAAGGCTTATCCCCTTCGCGCCTTATGATATCCGCATGTACCACATTATTTTCAAAGCCGAGGGCTTTGCCCACAGCCTGCATATGCTTTTTTACATTTTCAACAAAGGTTCTGTCCTCGGGACTGTCAGAAACAGCATAGTATCCGACACACTCTCTGTATGGCGGAGGTGTGTTTCTCTTTCCCCTAAGAAGGATGAGCTTGAACTTACCGTTTACAAAAACGCCGTCCACTCCGTACTCAGGTCCGGGGATGCAGCTCTCAACCACGTAGTCCTCATCATAGGGCTCCCCTGCGATAAATCCGTCAGCAAGAGCCTTGGGGCTGTCAAATATCTCAACTCCCCTGCTGCCTGAGCCGTATCTTGGCTTTACCACAACAGGGTACATGATGTTCAGTTCCGAAACATCGCTGTCGCACTCACCCTGCCTGATGAGATAGAGCTCCGCGTCCCTTAAGCCTTTTTCCGCAAGCACTCTGTGAAACTCGTACTTGTCTGTGGAAAGCTCAGCTGCTGCAAGAGACACTCCCGGCAGTCCGAAATGATCGTTCACTGCGCCGGTTGTTGTAAGATACCTTCCTATAGGCACCGGCAGAACAAGCTTTATATCATATTTTTCAAGGACCTTTATTACTTCATCAGGCTTCCTTATATCTACAACAAAGGAAGCATCGGCCGCTTTCAGGCCAGGTGCTTCCGGATTTCCATCAAGAGCCACTACTTCCAGTCCCAGCTCTTTTGCCTTCTGTATTGCATAGATTGATTCGGAGCTGGCTCCAATAACCGCTGCTGTCATCTAAAATGCCTCCCTGCAGATCAGTGATCGACTGCCTCGCTCAGTCTGTTTCTGATCTCCTCAACAGACATCCACTGGGTGTTGTTGCCGGAGCTGTAATAGAATCCATCGGGAACCTTTTTGCCGGAAAGATCAGGAGTCTGTCTTTCATTGAATGTTACCTGAGGATATACGATGAAGTGCTTGTCATACTCGTATGTAAAAGGTGCATCCTCGGTTGTGACCATGATCTCATCAAGCTTTTCGCCGGGTCTGATACCAACTTCAACAGTTTTAATACCGGGGCACATAGCCTCAGCAAGGTCTTTCACATTGAAAGAAGGGATCTTGCTGATAAAGGTCTCACCGCCCTTGGCCTCTGAAAGAGCCTTAAGCACAAGCTCTACTCCCTCGGGAAGGCTGATCCAGAATCTGGTCATACGGTAGTCGGTAATGGGAAGCTCTTTTTCACCCTTTTCAATAAGGCTCTTAAAGAAGGGAATGATGGATCCTCTGCTGCCTGCCACGTTGCCGTAACGAACGATGGAGAAGTTGATGTCCTTGGATCCGGAATATGCATTAGCTGCAATAAAGAGCTTATCGGAAACCATCTTGGTCGCGCCGTAAAGGTTTACAGGGTTAACCGCCTTGTCTGTTGAAAGAGCAACAACTCTCTTTACACCGGTGTTAAGAGCAGCATTGATAACGTTCTGTGCTCCGTTAATATTAGTCTTAATAGCCTCATCAGGGTTGTACTCGCAGGCAGGAACCTGTTTAAGAGCTGCAGCATGAACGATGTAGTCCACATTCTCGCAGGCTCTCTCAAGTCTTGCGCCGTCTCTCACATCACCGATGAAAAAGCGCATCTTGTCTGCATTATCCCTGTAGATTTTTTCATTGGCCATAGTAAACTGCTTGAACTCATCACGGGAATAGATGATGATCTTTTTGGGATTGTAGTGCTGCAACAGATATTCTGTGAAGCAGTGGCCAAAAGAGCCTGTTCCTCCCGTTACAAGTATGGTTTTGTTGTCCAGTATTGATCTTTCCATTTTAAATCTCCGTATCTTTTAGGGCATGATCCCCCGATTTTCAAATAAATCTTTAACTAATTGATTATAATATAAGATACCCTAAAGGTCAAAATCACGGGTTCTCAGTTGACCTCATAGGTGGTCCACATGTCCTCAACGGACACTTTTGTCATCTGCGATACCTTCGTGCAGGAAGTCGTCAGATTTTCAAAGGCTTTCGTCTGAAGATCATCATCTGCCGCATAGAGAATGATCTTTTCTGCACCTGTAACCTCAGGATCCGTAAGAGCCTCCAGATTTTCTTCATCCATGTAAAAGACCTTTTGATACATCAACAGCTCGTCCGTCAGCCTCCAGACATTCTGAGGAGTTGCGGGATTGAACATGACCACAGCCACGCTGCCATTGTTTTCCTGAGCATAAGCCATCTTTTCCCTATCCTCTTTGTAGAGGAAAAGTACATTGTGATCAAAAGCAAGTCCCTTTAGCAAAAAGGCCGCGCTTACTGCGCAAAGCACATACATCAATGTCCTGTTTCCGATCTTTCCTAGGACGTAATGGGCATCAAGAAAAACCAAAAGTATCATAAGAGGGTAAATTGGCATTTCATAGCGGTTTGAAGCGCTTCCCACCAAAAGGGCTGATTTTGCGGTCAAAAGGAAATATCCGAGGGCCGCAAAGCTAAGTATCACGATCTTTGGGTCAGGTACGGTTTTTGCAGCCTTTTTTCCAAGAAATAACCTGTTGTACATGATTCCAAGCATGATCATGATCACGATGACGATAAGTCCGCCGGCAAATACAAAATCATTTAACAGGCCCACAAAGAAGGAAAGTCTCATGCCTGTGGTGCTCATGTCAAAAAGTCCGCCTGCAGCGTCGCTTCCTCTGTAGCCTCCAAACATATGATGAAGGCTTGCGGGATAGGATATGACTGCCAGTCCAAGGCTTACTGCGCAGCAAAGTACGTACACTGCTCCGTTTTTGATGTCTTTTCTAAAGAAAACCAACCATACCGTCAGAGCAAAGCCTATGCTGACAAAAAAGAAGATGTAAAAATACTGGGTCAGGAAGCCAAGATAGGAAATTGCCATAACAGGCAGAAAGTACTTTATCACGAGCTTTTTAAGGTCACTTCCTGCTTGTTTGTAATCCTCAATGATCCTCAGATGAAGATAAGCACAGGCAAGGACCGCTACAGTAAGCCATCCGTACATCCTGAAAAGAAGTGTGCAGGATATGGTCTGGGGATTAAGTCCGTAGAATGCCAGTATGGTAAAAGTGATATAATCGGGAGCCTTTAGCTTTTTTAGTATCAGGATCAAAAGCCCGAAAGAAAGAGTAAAGGCGATAAGATTTGTGATAAGTCCTGTCCACTTGGTAAAAACTCCGGGCACGAAGCTGCAAAGAGTGTGAAAGATAAAATAGTAAACCGGAGGATGAACATCCCAGGACTGAACAAGTGAAACCATCATGTAATTAAAGCCCTCGCCCTTTTTGACGGAGAACTCATCAAGTATGGTCTGTCTGTCCTGCCACTCCCTGTCGGGCTGGTACAGGCCAAGGCTTCTGTTACTGGAATAATAGGTATAATATTCATCTTCATGATATCCTGATTTTTCCGTGGCAAAATATAGATTTGCCAAAAGAGATACCGCAAAGATCAGGCAAAACAAAAATTTCTTCATAGATCTTAAATTCCCCGCACAGCTGCATGAAGTTTTCTGACAAGCTTTGGAGCCGGTGCCAGTATCCTCAGATAAGTGCGTTCTTTCTTTGTCAGATAAGGATTCTTTTTGATCCCTGTCATATTATTTCTGATATAGCTGACCACGTCCTTGTAAAAAGAGTTGTCAGCGGTCATCTTCGAGATCGGTATATGAAGCAGATAGTCAAGCCTTTGAACATATCCAAAGCGCTCTGCCACTTCCAAAAGCTCAGGATGCTTTTCCTTAACAAGGTTAAGGGCCACATCGGCGTTTCTGACTATATCCGTAAATACCGGAGGAAAATAGTCCTTATCCTCCCTGCTTTTTCTGGAATTGCTGCCTGTGCGGTAAAAAACATGGTATCCCTGCTTAGGCAATATCACCATCCTGTTCACCTTTTCAAGCATATGGATCATAAGGTAAAAATCTTCATTAAGCTCATCTTCCGGAAAAACCAGTCCCCCGTCAAAGAGCTCCCTCTTTGTGAGCTTGGTGCAAAACGAAGCATCCCCGGTGTGCATCAAAAGAGTTTTAAGATGCTCTGAAGGAGTTATGACCGTCTCCTTTTCAGGTGGGATCACCACATCAGGAAGCTTTTCTCCGGACTCGGAGATCTCATCTCTTGATATCTGAATCATGTCTGCATCGTTTCTCATCGCTGCATCCATGAGGCTTGAATACATATCGCTCGATATATAATCATCACTGTCAACAAAGCCAATGTAATCGCCCGTAGCATTTTTAAGTCCCAGATTACGGGCACTGCTGGAGCCTCCGTTTTCCTTGTGAAAAACCTTAACATTAGGGAAGCGCTCCCCAAGAGCATCTGCCACTTTGGGAGTGCCATCCGTGGATCCGTCGTCCACAAGAAGTATTTCCAACAGCTCTGAAGGATAATCCTGCAAAGCCACGGACTCCACACATTTCGTAAGGAGCTTTTCTATATTGTATGCCGGTATTATAACCGAGATTTTCTTGGTAAATTCAGGCATTAGCACCCTCCGGTATCTTCATCTGCCTGTAAAGGTCATAGCCAAGGATCAGGATCACAGTCAGCATGGCGATCATAAGAGGCCACATAATGGTAACCGTAGATCCGAACAAAAATCTTGTGTAGGTGATCATGGTGATGACCTGCAGCACTGCGCAGATGACCATTCCCTTATATTTCATAACTCCGTAGATAACGGCAAGAACCTCGGGAATGTAAGCATATCTCTCATGCATGGTAGGCAGACAGAAGCAACATACCAATATCGTAAACATCACAAGTGTTATCATATATTCCGAAGTGATCTCGAACTTTTTGCTGCGAACATAGTAGGCTATGACTCCGAAAATAGCTATTGTACATGAGACGCCTGCTGATATAAGAACCTTTCTCACCGCAACTTCCATATCAGATGTTATTATGCAATATATGCTGGGATAGTTCATGGAAAGCCTTGAGAACATCCCCATCTGATTTTTGTATATACCAAGAAGGCTGCTCCACTCTCTTCCGGCGACGGCCGCAGGAACCATTGCCACAATATAGATTACAGGGATCCAGAATATGTATCTGATCTTCACCCTGTTCTTGAGCCACATTATTATGATAAAGGGCATAAAGAAGATTGCCTGCTGTTTGAAGCTGTAGCTGATGGCCAGATAGATAAAAGCCCTGTTATCTTTTCCCTTTATGACGCTGAGCAGTGATAAAAGTATGAATGAGGCATAGATCGAATCATTCTGAGCCCAGGCACCGCTGTTAAGGGCTGCCGTTGGCAGAAACATCATGGCTCCGAAAGCAAGAAGCGATTTTTTTACATTATAGCCCGTAACATTGTAGGTGATCCTCATGACCGTAACGGCACAGAGAATATCAAATACCACAGAAACAGTCTTTACCAGATACATGTCGCTGACATTTCCGCCAATGTAATGAAGAAGCACTATTATGTACTGGAACATGCAGTTGTAATCAAAAGTGCTGGCATCGGAGATGCCCGGTTCTATACCAAGATAGGCAAAGCCTCCCGCCTCGTGGCATTCTCTCATCCAGTCCGCAAAGGCAAGAACATAATCTCCCGACTGTATCTCAAAAAGAGACACCCTGAAAATAATACCAAGAGCCAGAAGTGCTGTACCGAACAACAAGTCCAGCAAAGACACCTTCACTCCGAAATATTCAACTTCAGTATCCAAAAACCTGTCAATAAATCTCATTTTTCCCTCATTCCAAATGATTGTCTTCTCTAAGAGTCCTAATAAATCCCGGTGCCTTAATATGCTCAGCAACGCTCATGGGACCTTCTTTTGCAAAAGAAGGCTCTTTTCCCTCAAGATACTCCCTGCAAAATCTCAAAAGCTCTTTTGCCGCATTGTCCGCATTCCAGATCTTTTCTATAGTTTCCGCTGCAGCTTCTCCAAGCTTTTTTATCCTGTCTCTGTCATTTACAAGCCCGAGAACCGCTCTCTCCAGTTCTTCGTAATCTCCCTTATCATAGATAAGGCCGTTTTCACCGTCCTTTATCAAAAAAGGTACCGCTCCGGCTTCTTTTGAGGCAACTACGCAGCAGCCGTTTTGCATGGCTTCGTTAACAACAGCTCCCCAGCCTTCGATATAATTGCTTGTAAAAAGAAATATATCAGCTCTTTTCATATAATCCAGAACTTCCATGGGAGCTTTTCCTCCGGTGAAATTCACCTTATCAGTAAGTCCCATGCCTGATGCTATGGTCTTAAGATGAGGAAGAAGCCTTCCGTCACCAACCATATCAAGAGTAAAATCGCAGCCCGTCTCAGAAAGAGCCCTTGCAAGCTTTAACGCATATTCAGGATGCTTTAGGGGGATCATCCTTCCGGCCCAGCAGATCCTAAGCTTATTCTCGGCATTCTGACCGCTCATATGAGAATCTGCGGAAGTCCCGGCGCCTATTCCCGACGCATCGGGAAAATATCCCCATTTAAGTTTCTTTTTCGGATATGCCTTTATAAGATCAAAATCAGAAGCCACATAAGCTCCGGTGCAAAGAAGATAAACCGGCAGTTTTCTGTATCTGATATGTTCTTTATACTTTGAAACAAGTCCCTTGGGCGATACAGCCTTCCACTGCCCTTCTCTGTATATCCTCTCGCTTACCCTGAAGGAGAGCTTTCCGGATGAAAGCCGCTCTTCTTCAAGCTCCTTTATCTTTCCTTCGGTCCAGCCAAAGAGCACCACATCACTGTTTCTTATGAGCTCTGCTGCCTTTTTGGGCTCCTCATAATAAAGCACAAGATAAGGTATCTTAGCCTCATCAACTCCCCAGCCCATGCTGACTCTCTTTTCCTCCATGGGCATTACCTGGATAAAAGAAAACTGCACATCATCTCCTGCGTTTTGCATGGCATCGCAGAAGGGAAGCTGGTGATGGTTTATGTAATTGGAAACGAACGTGATCCTCAAAACCTTTATCCCGTCAGCCTTTCACAATCTCATTGTATATTTCCACAAGTCTCTTGTAGTTTTCATCCGCATTGTGGGTCCTGGCAGCATGCTTTGCAGCGTTGTCTCCGTAAACAGAGGAGATCACCGGCTCATCCCAGATCTGCAGGATGCACCCTGCAAGCTCAGAAACATTGCCTCTTTCAAACAAAAGACCATCCTTGTTTTCCGTAACCATATCGGGTATGCCGCCCACTCTTGAAGCCACTACAGGAACCCCAAGCAACATTGCTTCGCCAAGTGAATTGGGCGAATTTTCTATGACGGAAGGGCATACAAAGACGCTGCTTTTTAAAAACCGCTCCTTCATCTCCTCATCCGTCAGGGTTCCGAGCATTTTTACCTTTTTCTTCAGCCTGTTTTTTGAAATCAGGCTCTTTATATATTTACCGTAGGAGCTGGCTCTCATGAAATAGGGATACTTACTTCCGCCCCGTCCTATGATATTATTTCCCGCAACATAAAGCTTTGCGTCGGGATATTTTTCCAAAATCTCAGGCATTGCCTGAAGCATGAAATGAAAGCCCTTTAAAGGATAGTCACCCTGAGATAAAAAGATGCTGTGAGGCTCCGCATTCTTTTCTTCCCATCTGCCCTCATAAAAACATGGCCTCATGGTCTCGTTCATGGCAAAATACTCTGCCTCGGGATTTATATCCGAAGTTTCTTTTTTATCAAAGGCCGTACGACCGGTGATGTTTCCCGCCAGCATTATGGCCTCACGCTCATGTTCTGCCCTGACCTTATATTTTTCCTGCTGCTGCAAAAGAGAATCTTCTTTGATCCTATCCCTGAAAGTAGCATAGTTCTGCACTTCCGCCGGTATGTCCGCCATGTAATCCGCTGCTATAGCCCTGCAGACTCCCTGAATCCCCAAAAGAGTCCTCTCAGGCCTTCCGAAAGCTCTTTCCATAGCCAGAGTGTGCGGGAATTCTGTTCCGAAAATATGGAGCACATCCGGTTTAAAATCATCCAGGATCACATGGAACCTGTTCTCAACGGTTCCGTCGTAGTTTTCCGGGTGATTTAAGTCCTCGTTAAAGCCGTAGTAGGTCACGCCGTCAATGACTTCACTTGATGAAGCGATGGCTCCCTCTGCGGGAAAGCATACTCCAAGCGTTATATCGCTTTCCTCTTTCCCATCGATCATTCTGTTAAGGCAGCCTGAAAGCCAGCCCTCTCTCACGGAATAGTTAAGCCCGTGGGCCTTGGCATATGCAGGCAGCATTATGTTACACAGCCATAGGATCTTCAAATCTTATTTCCTCTTCTTCCTGCCCTTTAGTGCATAGATACTGCTCTTAAGGGCATTGTAAGCTCCGGCGGTAAGTTTTCCGTTAGCAAGATGCGTACGCAGTCCCGACAACGTCAAAACTCTCAAAAGGTCATACTTTCTGATACGGGATTTGGGAAGATAGCGGGTTATTATCTCGCGCCTTTCCTCCTCGGAGATCTTTTTGTTCTGATCTGAGAAGCCACCTCCCTCATAATTGGCAACAATACGTGAAACATAGACTGTATCAGCCTTTTCTCTGTAATAGCATCTGAGAAACTGCTCGTAGTCCGCTCTGACCTTGTATTTAAGATCGAAGGGATTTCTGAAAATCAGCCTCTCATCATAAAAACATGCCTGATGTGAAGGGACATTCCTGTAAAGAGCGTAATCATCTATCTTTGGATTGGATGCCACGCGGTTGCCCGTAACATCGTCAAATATATCCCCGTAAAAGATCGCCGGGATCACTGTACCCTTCTTTGAATTTCTTTTGTTTATGAAATCCTTGACATCCTTAAGGACATTTTCGTCGTAAAATCTGTCGCCACAGTTTAAAAAGAACACGTAAGACGGCGCCCCTTCAGGCTTTTCATACTCCGAAAGCCTCGAAACCGCAATGTTCATGGCATGATAGATGCCGTTGTCGCAGCTCTCCATCAGCACGATCTGCTTGTTTTCCGCGCTGCCTTCTATTCCAACGTCATATTTTTCCCTGAGTTTTTTTATGGAACCGTCGGTGGACATTCCGTCCTTGATTAAGATCCGAAAATCCCTGCAGGACTGTTTCCAGATACTGTCAACGGTTTCTATGAGATTGTCCCCCGCATTGTAGGAGACAACTATTACGGTAAAAAAAGGTTTGTTCATAAGCACCTCTTAATATCCTCTCTCCGACAAAGTCATTGGCATGTCGTGGAAGAGGAAGGTCTGATAAGGCAGAATCCTGACGCCGTCTGCCGAAGCCCCTCTCATGTACAGGGCAAAATACAAAACGCAGGCCAGGATGGCACATATTTCAAGGATCCTTCGCTTTTTGTCATCCTTAACGCCCAGTATAAGCGCCGGCACAAAAAGAATGTGCGTTACAGTCAGGTAATATCCGATCCTGGAGATGATAGGCAAAAAGGATCCGAATACATACAGCACAAGTGCCAGGAAATTGCAGTTAAAGTAAAACCTGCAGGCCGCGCTGTCTTTTATCACATTTTTGTACAGTACAAGAGCCAGTATCAGTATCAAGAGGCATCTTGCGATATTCACATAGCTGGTGCCGCCCTCAAGATACTCAGTATCTTTGTAGGAGGGATAAAGAAATATCACCACCTTCAGATAAAGATCCTGAAGGAACAGACAGCTTGCTCCCAGTAGAACAAAAACGCCGTACATCCACCTTTTAAGGTTATACCTTGCAATAGGATACAGCAAAAGCACCACCAGAAGCGATTTGTGGAAAAGAGCTCCCACAAGGATCAGCAGCAAAAACCTTGGCCAGTCTTTTTTCAGCAGGTATTTTACGGAATAAAGTGCCATGCCAAGAGCCAGGTAATATCTGACAGTACTGATGGACTGGAAATAATATCCAAGGAGCATGTACATGCCAAAGCTCATTATAAAGCTCACGCTCTGCTCCCACAGGGCTTTCATAAAAAAGTACACCGTGGCAAAGGCAAAGATTGCAAACACAAGAATGTAATTCTCATATCCGCAAAGGTAGTACACTGCGTAGGTCAGGGCATTAAAGCCCGCCTCAGTGGGCACATAGGCTCTGCTGAACACAAGGTGCATAAATTCCACATACTTGGCGTAGTCGTTACCCACGTTAAGCCTAAGGGCCGAAACAAGAAACAGTAAAGTAAAAATGATCAGCACAGCTACTATGTTTACCATGTCCTGTCTGGTCATTCCCCGATGTATCAAAAGCTGTCCGTCTCTTTGATCGTTATTCTTTTTTATCAGCATGGCCGTGGCAAGAACCAGGACCGTCAGCGATATATATACAGCCATTTACACCTTCTTTAGGGTTTTCCCCTGGGCTATTCCCTTAAGGAGCAGTCTGTAGCTCTTAAGCAGCCCGCTCTCTTTGCACATTTCCTTTCTGTTTTTGAAAAGAAATCTAAATCCCCACACAAAAGCTGCGCCTCCGTAGAGGAAATGATAAAGGACGCCTCTGTCAAAAAAGAATTTGTCCGTATATCCTTTAAACCAGGTGGATTCCCCGGAGGTTTCATTTCCGATATGAACAGGACTTCTGTAAAGAGAAAGCCCCGCCTTCAGGCAGTCATGAAGGAAAAGAGAATCCTCTCCGTTCATGTACGGAGCTCCCCCTCCGAAAAGAAGGGAATACCTTACTCCCGCTTCCTGAAGCTTCCCGCGCCTTGCACAAATGGCGTAGGCAGGATATCTTCCGTAGTTGTACCAGGATACTTTCGAAAAATCCTCGTTCCAATAGGTTTCTCTTCCCTCCTGGGCTTTGACATTAAAAAGAATCAGGTCAGCCTCAGGGTGAGCATCAAACTCAGCAATAACCTTATCTGCATAGCCATCAAGGTACACAATATCATCATCGCCGAACTGTATTATTTCATGATCAGAGTGCTCAAATGCCGTATTTCTGGACTTTCCCACACCCTTTTCTTTTCTTTCAAGAATAAGTGCCTTGTATCCGCCTATATTAACTTCTCTATCAGACGGAAGGTTCGTGCGTCCCTCCGCATCTTTTATGATCTGATCTACAAGGACAGCGTCGCACCCGATATTCATACACTCCAAAAGAGCTTCCGGTTCCTTGTCCACTGCGGATATCAGTATCTGAAGTCTGTTATCTCCCATAGGCATCCTCATTTGAACCTGTAATAGCTCTTAATAAATCCCTTGTCCGCTCTTGTAAGTAAAACTCCGAGGATAGGGCATTCATGCTTTTTAAGCTGTCCGATGGTATGATCTGCCAGAACACTTCCGCGCATTCCTGCAGGGATAGCCAGTATCACCCCGTCTGCTGTTCCGATCTTTCTGTAATTATCAAGAACTGTTCCCGGAACAGCCATTGGTACAAACTTAGTTGTATCCTCAAGTCTTGTACCAAGAGCCTTTTTGTACTGATCAAGGTCTGACACTGAAAGCTTATCGTCCTTTATGCTATCTGCGGATATAAAGACTACTTCACCGGCGCCCTTAACGATCTTTTCGTAGGAAGAGGCGGCTTCATTGGCAAAAAATCCTGTAAGATCTTTGTCTTCTCTTCCCTTGTCTTTGAAAGTCGTGCCGATGACAGGAAGTCCAAATCTCTTTTCGATATCCTCCGGAACATATATGGCATCGTCGAGAGCATCCATAAGAAGGAGTATCAGTATCGCAGCTATTACAAAAAGTACCGCACCGGATATTGCTGCAACAACTGTCCTGTCAGTATAAACAACAGGCGAAGCCTCGCCCTTTGAAAGTGTATCTATGGAATCAAAAGCATCGTTGGTATCACCGTATTTTTCAATGGCAACAGCTGCGGCTTCGGTAATTGCCGTTGTAAGGTCTTTGTCGGAAGTCTTTACGGTTATCTTCAGTACTCTTACATCAGAAGGGATCTCTGCGGTAACTGCCGCAAGGATATCTCCTCTTTCCATGGTAACTCCCGAAGATTTGAGATTCTCCTCAAGGGGGATGATCACAGGATCAGTGGAAATAAGGGTGTTCCAGGTGTATGCATTGTAATGATCCACCAAAGTCCCTGCCTGCTCATCGTAGGCAAACTTTATGTAAAAATATGATTCAGAGCTGTACTGCCTGCCGGGGCCGAAAACCACCGTTGCCAGAAAATACAGCAAAAGTCCAAAGGCCGCTCCCAAAAGAGCCGCCACTGGAAGTATCCATATCTTTCTGATGAGGCGAAGATAAAAGCTTCTCAGATCCAGGGTCTCATTTGCGTGTTTCATTCTCACTCCTGTTTGTTGCTGCTGTGGTCTGGTTTTCCTCAACACCTTCCGTGCTGTCGGGTGTGAACAATATCTTTACCGTAAGAAGCATCAGCTTGATATCCAGCCATATTGAATAGTTCTCGATATATGTAAGATCAAGCTTTAACTTGTCATAGGGTGTTGTGTTGTATTTACCGTAAACCTGGGCGTATCCCGCAAGTCCTGCCTTCACCTTCATTCTGAAAGCAAACTCAGGCATCTCTTCAAGGTATTGCTTGATGATCTCAGGTCTTTCGGGTCTTGGTCCAATAAAGGACATATCTCCCACAAGTATGTTAAAGAGCTGTGGAAGTTCGTCGATCCTGCAGGATCTGATAAACTTTCCGATGGGAGTTATCCTTGAATCATTTTTGGATGCAAGTCTTGCAACTCCGTCTTTTTCCGCATCAACTTTCATGCTGCGGAATTTCATGATCTTGAATTCCTTTTGGTCTCTTGTACAGCGGATCTGCTTGTACAAAATGGGGCCTCCGTCATAAGTCTTTATAATAACAGCAGTTATCAACATGATAGGCGATGTGATAACGATAAGGATCAGCGACAGCACAATGTCCATAAGTCTCTTTATGGCTCTCTGCTCCGCCTTGATGGCATACTCTCTAAGGAGCAGCACCGGTGTATCAAAAAGATGAAGCTGTGTGGAGCCCTTTAACAAAACGTCTGTTATCTTGGGCATAACGTAAACTCTGATATTCTTGCCGTAGCAGTATTTAACAAGGCCGTTTCTGAACTGGCTGGGAACATCCCACACAATAACACCGTCGTACTTTCCGAGGCACTCTTTGTAAATGGCATCGATGCCCTCGGAGATATTCATCTTTTTGGCGATGTGATATTTGTCTTTTCTGGTGTTGAACTTGCGCTCAATATCATCCACAGGATACTCGCCACTTACAAGAAGAAGCTCTCTTGGCGGGAATATGGCCATATAGATAGCATTCGTTATGTATGCCCATATGAATGATATCAGAAGCTGAATGACGAAAATCTCCACCATAGGAACAACCCTTACCAGCCAGTTCCTCAAAAGAGCGATCTGGAAGTAGGAAATAAAGTTCACCATGAAGAGTGCAAATATCTGGGAAAAGAATACATCCATAGGCTTCAGATAGCCTATCTTCAATCCTCCGTAGGTATTTGAAAAGAACAGAAGCAGAATAAAATAGATACCCAGTATCAGCAAATGTCCACGGAAGTACAACTTAAGACCGTTTCCGAGAACGTAGCCGTCAACACTGACACGGGTCTGAGAAACTATCGGATAATATGTATTAAACCAAAACCATGCATAAACAGCGGTCTGCATGCACAGTCCTATAAAGCCCAGCAAAAGTACCAGGATTCTCTTTTTGGATTCCCTGTGTTTCATACCTTTTTCCGGCGATCAAAGCCTCCTTAGAGTAGCTCTGACTGCCCATCCTCCAAAATAAAATAATGACTGCAAAACATTAAGGCCTGCAATATTCCTGTAAAGGAACCAGATCCTCTCAATAGCCGTCAGCTTGTTGGACGAAAGAGATTTGCGCGGTCTTCTGTAGATCGCCAGGTTCTCATCAAGTCCGTAAGCGGTAAATCCGCTCTTTAAGATTCTCCACCAGGTGGCAGTGTCCTCACTGGGTACCTGAGGCATATGGATGATCTCCATATCGATCTTTTCCGTATCAAACATAACCGTAGTGGTAAAGATAACTGTTCTGGAAAGTGCCTGCCTGAAATTCAGGGTGGAAGGAGCATGTACCACTCTTCCCGTGGGATTTGCCTCTTCATCTCCAAACTCATAGGAGTGAAAAGAAAAAGCAGCTCCTGTTTTTTCCATGAATTCTATCTGCTTTTCAAGCTTGTCGCTCTTCCATACATCGTCAGCATCAAGAAAAGCTATATATCTGCCTGCGGAAGCATCGATACCTGTGTTTCTGGCTGCAGCCGCACCTGCGTTTCTTTCTTTTTTTATCAGCCTGATGCGCTTCTTTTTTGCAGCTATGATCTCCTCAATGACCCTGACACTGTCATCTTTCGACCTGTCATCCACCAGGATAAGCTCCCAGTCCTTGTAGGTCTGAGCACAAACCATCTCGATGGTCTTTTCTATATAGCGCGAAGCATTGTACACCGGCACAACTATACTGACCATCACAGCTCCTCTTTGACTATGTACATGGGGCGCTTTTTTACCTCAAGATAAGTCTTTGACAGATACTGACCCACGATTCCGATACAAAAGAGCTGAATACCGGCGATCAGCAGGATGATACATACAAGTGAAGGCCATCCACTGGTGGGATCTCCAAGTATACATTTCCTGACAATGGTGAAAATGATACCAAGAAATGCCACTACGCAGAAGAAAAGTCCCATGAATGATGCGATGGCAATGGGTGCCTCCGAGAAGGCCATAATTCCGTCAAGAGCATAGGTAAAGAGCTTCCAGAAAGACCACTTGGTCTCTCCTTTTTTGCGCTCCACATTTTCAAATTCAAGCCATTTTGTATTAAATCCTACCCATCCGAAGATACCCTTGGAGAAACGGTTATACTCCTCAAGGGAAAGAATGGCTTCTACGAACTGTCTGGTCATCAAGCGGTAGTCCCTTGCGCCGTCCACAATATCAGCGCTGGACATCTTATTTATGATCTTGTAAAAAGCTCTGGCAAAGAGAGATCTGATGGGTGGCTCACCCTTTCTGTTAACTCTCCTTGTGGCTACGCTGTCATAACCCTCTTTTGAAACAGCCTCATACATCTGGGGCAAAAGAGCCGGCGGATCCTGAAGGTCACAGTCCATAATAACCGTATAATCTCCCTTGGCATGCTGAAGCCCTGCATAAATAGCGGCTTCCTTGCCAAAATTCCTGGAAAAGCTCACAAGATGCACTCTCTTATCAGAACCTGCAAGCTCCTTAACAATATCAGCGGTCTTATCAGCAGAGCCGTCATTGATAAACCAGAACTCAAGCTCCACCTCAGCCCCCTTAAAGAAGGCCTCGTTCTTCAAAACCTCGCCGTAAAAATCCTTTATGTTTTCCTGCTCGTTGTAACAAGGTACAACAACACTGAGTAATTTCATACACCGTCCTCACAGTATTACTGTTCACACATAAAAATGCGCATTCCTATTCAGTATTTTACACTTTCCGCGCGATTCTTTCAATCTTTAAGGCATTTGCCCGGCGGGGAGGCTGTGGCGGAGAGAGGGAAAGAATCGCACGAAAAAAGGACTCATAGAAATGAGTCCTTTTGAGGTGTTAGCGCTCGGCCCTCATGGGGTTGTTGAGGAAGTCCTCGTAAGCGAGGCGGATTCCGTCATCAAGTTCTGTGGTATAGGTCCAGCCAAGGCTCTTGGCTTTGGATACATCAAGAAGCTTCCTGGGTGTTCCGTTGGGCTTGGTGGGATCCCAGCGGATCTCTCCGGTGTAGCCTATGATCTTTGCCACCTTTTCTGTGAGTTCCCTGATGGTAAGCTCTTTTCCTGTTCCCGCATTAACAGTCTCGTTACCGCTGTAGTTGTTCATAAGGAACACGCAAAGATTTGCAAGATCATCCACATAGAGGAATTCTCTCAAGGGGCTTCCGTCGCCCCAGCAGGTTACAAACGGAAGTCCCTGCTCCTTGGCTTCGTGGAAACGCCTGATAAGGGCAGGAAGCACATGGGAGTGTGTGGGATGATAGTTGTCATTGGGTCCGTAGAGGTTTGTGGGCATTACCGAGATGTAGTCCGTTCCGTACTGTCTGTTGAGATATTCGCAGTATTTAAGACCGGAAATCTTGGCAAGTGCATAAGCCTCGTTGGTCTTTTCAAGCTCTGATGTAAGAAGGCAGTCCTCCTTCATAGGCTGAGGTGCCATTCTGGGATATATACAGGATGAGCCGAGGAATTCGAGCTTTTTGCATCCGTTCTTCCAGGCAGCGTGTATTACATTCATCTCAAGTATCATGTTCTCATACATGAAGTCGGCAAGAGCCTCGGAGTTACCCATGATTCCGCCAACCTTGGCTGCTGCAAGAAAAACATACTCGGGAGTTTCTTTTTCAAAGAACTCTTCTACCTGATCCTGTCTTGTAAGATCCAGTTCCTTGTGAGTTCTGGTTATGATGTTCTCATAGCCCTGTTTCTTAAGTTCTCTTACGATAGCCGAACCTACCATTCCTCTGTGGCCGGCCACATAGATCTTGGCATTTTTTTCCATATCGTTCACCCTTTACTTATCAATACCTTTTTCAAGAAACTCCGCCAGATTGAACTCGATATGCTCATTTGCCCTTTCAACGGCAACCTTGGCCATATCGTGCTCTACCATTATCCTTACCAGATCCTCGAAGGATGTTGACTGAGGATTCCAGTGAAGCTTCTCTTTTGCCTTGGTGGGATCTCCGAGAAGGTTAACAACGTCTGTAGGTCTGTAGAAGTCAGGTGATACCTCGATGAGAACCTCTCCTGTTGCCTTGTTATAGCCCTTTTCGTCAGCGCCCTCACCCTTGAACTCGATCTCGATGCCTGCGTAGTGGAATGCAAGCTGAGCAAATTCTCTTACGGAGTGCTGTACACCTGTAGCAATAACAAAGTCCTCAGGCTTGTCGTTCTGAAGAATCAGCCACATGCACTCAACATAGTCCTTGGCATATCCCCAGTCTCTGAGACTTGAAAGGTTACCAAGATAGAGCTTTTTCTGCTTGCCCTGCGCGATCCTGGATGCGGCAAGAGTGATCTTTCTTGTTACGAAGGTCTCTCCTCTTCTCTCTGATTCATGGTTGAAAAGAATACCGGAGCAGCAGAACATGTTATAAGCTTCTCTGTACTCTTTTACGATCCAGTAGCCGTAAAGCTTGGCTACAGCGTAAGGGCTGTAGGGATGGAAAGGAGTGGTCTCGCTCTGGGGAATCTCCTCAACCTTGCCGTAAAGCTCTGAAGTGGAAGCCTGATAAATGCGGCAGGTCTGTGTAAGTCCTGAAAGGCGAACCGCCTCAAGAATTCTGGTAACACCTACAGCGTCAACGTCCGCTGTAAATTCAGGCGAATCAAAAGAAACCTGAACATGGGACTGTGCTGCAAGATTGTATATCTCATCAGGTCTTACCTTGGATACAACGCCCAGGATACTCATGGAATCTCCAAGATCTCCGTAGTGAAGGTGGAAGTTAGGCTTTCCTTCAAGATGAGCTATCCTCTCTCTGTAATCCACGGATGATCTTCTGATGATGCCGTGAACATCATATCCTTTCTCCAGCAAAAACTCTGCCAGATATGAACCATCCTGTCCGGTAATACCGGTGATAAGTGCCTTTTTAGCCATATATAACTCCTTTTATAAAAAACAAAAAATATCTCTTTCGCAAAAACATATTTTACCACACTTTCCTTAGTTTTCCTATCACATAAAAAAAGAGCCCCTTTGTCATAACAAAGAAACTCTTTTTCATATATGATCCTGTCACGATCTATTTAAACTCACATACTATGTAGGTCTGTCCGTCATCGCCTTTGAAATAGGCAATTCCTACGCTGCTGAAGGTATTTCTGAGGACGTTTGCCTTGTGGGTGGGACTTAAAAGCCAAGCTGTCACCACATTTTCAGGCTTACTCTGAGTACTGTTCACTGCATGGGCAAGGTTCTCCCCATTGGTTGACGCAGATACAGTAGACCAGGCTTTTCCGTTTGGTCTTGTGTGCGAAAATCTGGTGGAGCATTCCTCAGCTCTTGTCTGTGCCGCTTTAGAAAGTTCTGAATCCAATGTGTATGCAGAAAGTCCTGCTTCCTGCCTTGCTGCGTTCATAAGACTAAGCACATCATCTTCACTTGCCGCTTTTACTTCCACAGGCCTTGCCAAAATTCCCAGCAAGGTTGCCGCGATCATAACTCCTATCATCCTCTTCATAAAGTACCTCCGCATAAAACACAAACGACAGGCAGATATACTTTTCTTGGGATTAGTAATTTAGTCTTTCAGCATATCCATAATACTCTTTTTCGGAGCAAAAAGCCGCATAAAAACGGGCTTAAATGCGATTCTTAATACACATTTAAGCCCGTGATAATATTCTTTATAAATAGTTTATCAATAACTAATGTTTTTAAATCCGTCTCTTATATTTTCACCCATCATCACTGTCTCACCGGATATGTCATGGGTGGATGACGGGAATGGATCATATCCAACCTGATCGCCGTTTGTCGGATAATAGAAGGTCTCATTTCCCAGCTTGAACTCTTTTACCTCGTAGGTTCCGTAGTCCTGTTGAGTCACAAGATATCTGGCGTTAAAACGCGCCTTATCCTCGATCACCAGATTCACACCCTTATATAGCAGCCAGCAGCAGAAAAGAACTGTAATAACCCTGTAGGCAGCCTTCTTTGCCCCATCCGAAAGCCTGCTGTTTACCAGTACAAAAGTCCTTCCAAGTATAACCGCAGGAACAAGCCAGATGTAGACTACTCCGTACCTCACAAGTGGCGCACTTAAAAACCAGAACACAAGGCAGACGATCAAAGTTGCAGCAACAGTCAGAAAATCCGCCATTCTCATCATACTTCTAAAGCTAAGGTCAAATACCTTATTGCCGGAGAGCTTCTTGAGCCTGTCGCTTTTTTCGACTCTCACCACCAAAAGGAAATAAACAAGATATCCGATAAACACCAGAACTGACAGGATATCAAGGATGATAAAGATCTTACTTAGCATCCCCATCTGACCAAACCAGTGCGGAATCCACTCTGTAAAAGGCACATGGCCATAGGCAGCCACGTCATTATAGCCTCTTCCGAAGGTCTTTATCTCCAGCGCATCATATGCTGCTGCCCCCTTGGGTATCTTGTAGGCAAAACCAAAAAGGTCAAGGCCTGTAACTGGATACAGGAGCCAGCCGGAGAGTATGATATTTCTGATAAGGAAAGGCAGCGCGATCCCAAAAGAAATACCTATAGAGATCCAGAATGCCTTCATTTTTTGTTTTGTCCGCTCATGCAACAGTCTGTAGATCGGAATGACTGAGAGTATCAACATAGGTGCTGCCGAAAGCTTTACGGTAACGGCAAATACAGACAGGAAGGTGAGCAGGATATAGGGAACATAAGACTTCACGTGCCTTACGTTCATATCCAGCCAGTGAATTATTATGTAAAAAACCAGAGTTGAAAGGAAATAATCTGAAGCCGGAGCAACCATCTCGTCATATATGGTAATGAGATAGTATATGCCCATGATCCTGGCAAAGTCAGAGATCACTATGTGTCCGCGCCTTAACATACCCTTTATGTCTGCGCACTGCCAGGCAAGGAGCAGGGCAAAAAAGCCCGACATAACATGGAAAGATCCTTTTCCAAGAAAGCTCATGCTGTAGAGCGCAGAAACAGCAAAGGACGAGCTGTTGTAAGCAAGTCTTAAGTGCACATTTCCAAGGCCCTTAACCACGCCGTATTCTTCGATCCAGCGGATAGCCTGGGCATGATAAAGATCGGAATCGTAGTGCATGATCCCGTGTGACGCACCATATGCCATTAAAAGAAAAATGAGACAATAAAGAAAGCCGTTATATCCGCCTGCAAGAGTCCGAATCATATCCTTTAGCTCATTTGCAAGGTCGTATCTGTAATAAACGGCTATAAGAAGGCACACCACCGCCATAATGATATTGGCGGCAAGTCCCACTCCCGCAAACAAAGAAAAGACTTCCGCGTATACCGTTGCAATGACGACTCCCGCTATTATATAGCTTTCTCTGTAGCGAAAATCGTATTGCTTTGCGGTTTTCTTTTCCTTGAAAGAAACCATTCCCGGCCAGGAGGACAGAACTCTTAAAAAGGCGTAGCCCAAAAGATATGTAGTTGCAAGTGCATAAATCCAGATAAGAATTACAGCAAACATACAACCATTCCCACCAATACTCCCAAAACTGCTCCGAAGAACACCTGAAGCGGTGAATGTCCCACAAATTCCTTGAGCTTTTGCTCAGCAGGAATATCACTGTTAAGATCGTTAAGCCATTCCATCATGTTGTTGATGGCCTTGGCCTGTTTACCTGTCTCG
The DNA here is from genome assembly GCA_024690635.1 of Butyrivibrio sp. The sequence continues at coordinate 49,048 of JAILOW010000046.1, read as the reverse complement.
CGCCTTACGCCCATGGCGTCATGCATAACGATAAGAGCCATGATGCCGGTTACTGCGATCTCAAAGCTTCCGGGGCCGTAGCTGAAGGCCGTAGCCGTAACAAGCGCCATCACAGTTGCTGAATGAGAACTGGGCATGCCGCCGTCTCCCAAAAGACGCTCCGAATTAAACTCTTTGTTTACCACAACATAGATAAAAGTCTTGAGGATCTGCGCGCAAATCCAGGCCCAAAAGGCGGCTACAAGTATCTGATTATGAAGAATTCCGTATATAAAATCCATTTTCCCTCTTTCCAAAACAAGGCTTTATAAAAGCTCTTTAAGATAGGCATCTATAGCATCATGCCAATCCGCAAATCTAAAGTCGGAAGTAAGCCTTAACATGTAGTTATCAAGAATACTGTACGCAGGTCTGGGAGCAGCCTGAGGGTTCTTTGCAAGATACTCTGCGGTTGTAACATGATTAACCTTAGTGCTCTTTCCCGCAAGTCTGAAGATCTCCTCGGTGAAATCTGCCCAGTTTGTGTCGCCTTCGCAGGTTCCGTGGAAGGTTCCGTAGTTCTCGGTTTCCATAAGGAAGTGGATGGCTTTTGCAAGCTCAGTAGTGCTGGTAGGTGTTCCGAGCTGGTCCTTTACAACACTTACTTCATCATATTTTTCAGATAGATTCAGCATGGTCTTTACAAAGTTTTTGCCATCTCCGTAGAGCCATGCGGTTCTGATGATAAAAGCTCTTCTGGCAAACTGCTTTACAAATTCTTCTCCTGCAAGCTTGGTCTTGCCGTACACACTAACGGGGCCGGTCTTGTCAAACTCGATATAAGGACGTGTTCCATTGCCGTCAAATACATAATCTGTCGAAACATGCACAAGCCTGGCGCCTGTCTCTTCAGCTGCTATCGCAAGGTTTCTGGGACCGATGGCATTGATCTTGTAAGAAAGATCCACATCGCTCTCCTGCTTGTCAACTGCGGTATATGCAGCGCAGTTAATGATAGCTGCGGGTTTTACCTTCTTTGCAAGGTCCAAAACCGCATCCACATTGGTAATATCAAGAGGAGTGATACCCTCTCCCTCAAAAACATCAGTATTTACAAGCTCGTATCTGTCTGCGGGAAGCTCTTTGTTTATGGCTCTTCCCAGCTGTCCGTTACATCCTGTGACAATTATCTTTTCCATGTCATTAGGCTCCTTTTTAAGCAACAATCGGACGGCATCGCTGCCGTCCGTCTTATTGATAGGTCTACTTCTTATCAGTCAGCGTATGTTTTTCCGTCAACTTCGAACTCCGAATATCTGGAGCCCTTAACCTGAACAACGAAAATCATTGTTCTGCCGGTGTTGAATACCACTTCCTCACCGTTCTCATCATAGAAAGTAGTGGGGCCGTAGTCATCTGTCTTTTCCCAGGTAACAGGGATCATCTTGCCCTTTGTGATGAAGTATCCGCTACGGGTTGTATCATGCATCTGATAAGCAAGATATCCGTTGTCATCACGAACTTCGTTGTAAGCTCTCTGGATGACTATATTGGAGAAAGAAAGCTGCTCGTTGGTAAGAGCATCGATCTGCTTGTTTCCGTAAAGAGTCTTGTAATAAACTTCCTTTTCAGGATCGTACTTAAGAGCTGACTTGGTCACAGGGAAGCATCCTGACATGTCGATCTCTGTTGCGTCCCAGCAGTTTGAGTAACCATCAAGAGTGTTGGGGTCGCTGTAACCTGCAAATTTAAAGTGTGACTCACCTTCAAACTTGTCTCTGTGCTCAGTCTTAAATCCTGCCTTTTCAATAGCGGATGACACGTGAGAACCATCTGTGAAAGCTGTGTGCTCGGAAGTACTTCCCTCGGGAACACGGAAGAACGCACCGTAGTCAGGTCCCATAACACCGCCTACACCGTTAAGGTTATCCACATCATCTCTTGTAAGAATAGTCTTTACATAAAGCTCAGGTCCGCCGTAGTGAACGATGATTGGATCATACTCAAGAGCTGCATATACGAAGTAGTCTCTGATACTACGGATATTTCCGATCCTCTCAAGGTTCTCCCAATCCTCTACGATACCCATCTGACGGCTCATGCTGCCTTCTTCCATGATCTCATAGAATACAGCCACATTTGAAAGACCGTACTGAGGCTGAGCCTCTTTGTTTATAGGATACATAACCGCAAGGGGTCTGTTTTTGTTGATTTCTTCATCTACCCACTGATTGGTGAAGTAACTTCTCACCATGCCCTCAGCAGGGGGTGTGTCCTCATCAGCTTCCTCGGTTGTTGCTTCTGTAGCAGCCTCGGGAAGAGGAGCAACATCCTCAAGCTTTTCCATGCTGATACCGACAACAGCTTCGTCAGCAGCTTTGCCGCAGCCAAAAAGCATTGTTGCAGCAAGTCCCGCAAGCAACGCAACTTTAAATCTTTTCATACCAAATTTTCCTCTCTTTGCCTAATACTTCTGTGATTCTAGCATACAAAAAATTACTCGCCAAGTCCGGTTTCTATGGCGTGAACAAGGGCTTCCATGGCCTCTTCTTCATCGGGACCGTCGCATTTAAACTCAAGTTCATCCCCACATTTAACGCAGGCCCCAAGAACACTCAAAACACTCTTTGCATTTGCCGTATTATCACCGTAACAAAAGGTGATATGTGACTTGTAATTCATCGCAACCTTGCACAGATTTCCCGCAGGGCGAAGATGCAAGCCGGTGGGATTAGTAATAACTACTTTCTGTGTAATCATATCAAAGCATAACCTCCTCGATGAGAGCCGCAAGCTTTTTGGCCTCTTCATCAATCTTTACCTGGTCCTTACCCTCGATCATAACTCTGACAAGGGGCTCTGTTCCTGAAGGTCTGATAAGAACTCTTCCGTCGCCTGCAAACTGCTTTTCAAGGTTCTCGATAGCAGATGCGATCTCGGGGTAGTCCATGTATGCATCCTTTTTATGTGTAGGAACATGAGCATTTACCAGGGCCTGAGGCATAACCTCCATAACCTTTGCAAGCTCTGAAAGAGGCTTGCCGGTGTTTACCATAACCTCAAGCAGGTGAAGTGCTGATAAAAGTCCGTCACCTGTTGTATTGTCATCAAGGAAGATGATGTGTCCCGACTGCTCGCCGCCGAGGTTTGCACCGATCTCCTTCATGTGCTCAAGAACGTATCTGTCTCCAACCTTGGTCTTGTCGATCTGGATCTTTTCTCTTTCACCCATCTTGAAGAATCCAAGGTTGCTCATCACGGTAGCCACGATAGTATCTTTTTTCAGCTTGCCGTTTTCTTTCATGTATTTTCCGATGATGGCCATGATCTCGTCGCCGTCCACCATCTTACCGTTTTCATCAACGGCAAGGAATCTGTCTGCATCGCCATCAAAAGCAAGCCCGATATTTGCTTTTTCGGTAACAACTCTTCCCATGAGCTCTTCCATGTGAGTTGAGCCGCAGTTAGCGTTGATGTTGGTTCCGTCGGGATTGTTATGGATAACTACCACTTCAGCTCCAAGCTGTCTGATGGCTTCTACGGAAGTGTAGTAGGAAGCGCCTTCAGCACAGTCCATAACCACCTTCATGCCGGAAAGGCTGATATCTACGGCATTGAGGTTGTGGTTGATATACTCCTCACGCGCGTCGGTACGAACCTTGATCCTGCCGATGCCGGCACCTGTGGGCATCTTGATGCCCTCCATGTCATTTCTGATAAGAGCTTCTATCTCATCCTCAAGTGCATCGGGAAGCTTGTAGCCGTTTCCGTCAAAGAACTTGATTCCGTTAAATTCCATGGGATTGTGAGATGCGGAAATAACTACTCCTGCATCCACTCTGTATTTCTGAGTAAGGTAAGCAACACCGGGTGTGGGAATGACTCCGAGATTTACAACGTCTGCTCCCACTGAGCACGCTCCTGCCATAAGTGCGCTTGCAAGCATGTCTCCTGAAAGTCTTGTATCGCATCCAACCATAATGGTGGGTCTGTGATTTACCTCTTTTGAAAGAACGTAGGCGCCGGCCTGTCCGAGCTGCATAGCTAAAAGCGGTGTCAGTTCGTCGTTCGCTACTCCTCTTACTCCATCAGTTCCAAATAATCTGCTCATTTCATTTCCTCTTATTTCTCTTTACTTTTCCTCAGCTATAACATGAACGCTGACAGGAGATTTCTCTTTTACCCCGCCGGGAAGATCCCATGTTATCTCTGCGCTGTAGGTTCCTGCTTTCATTTCCGTAAGATCGTTATCCTTGAGGATATCATCTATGCTGACTGTACCTGTAAGCTGAGCAGGTGTTATATCTCTGATTGTTTCTCCAAGACCCGTAAGGGTTACGGAAACAGTATCATTTTCGCTGTCATCAACGAAGACCTTATAGCCTTCTGCTTCACCTTCTATGTTTATGTGGGACATTGAAACATCGAAGGTCTCTTCCACAACAGGAGCAATATGTACCACCACTGCTGCTGTTCCGCCAAAGTCGGGATCTCCGAAGATCACACCGCTTGGAAGCTGTGGCTTAAGTTCAACGGTATAGTTGAAATTGGAGCTCTGGCCTGTAATATCAAGGCCCTCGTCCTCAACCTTCAGTTCGTTTATGGAGGATATCACGCTTGTGCGTCCTGCCAAAAGAACTTCCTCGGGATTACTCTCAACTTCTCCGGTGAAAGCATAACCGCTTGCGGCATCTCCCTTTACTGTATAGGAAAGAGGCACATATTTTGTCTCGTAGATCACTACATTGACCCTGACTGTCTTGATATTCATGCTAAGAGACAGTTCGTTGGGATCAAGTTCGTTTCCTTCGCTGTCATAAAGGATAATGTCCGCATCGGTTCCGATGTTGGAGGTAAATCCCGTAACATCCACATCAACAGAAGCTGATGCCACGCTCTCAACGGCAGATTCAGGTCCGCTTACCCTGACCATGTTCTGCTCCGTTGTCACATCTCCGATGATAAATCCGTCCGCAAGAGTTCCGGAAGTTGTGGCCGTGAGCGCCAGCGACTTGGAAGCTTTCTTCTCGACGCTGAGCTTCACCACATCAGAACTTGGAACTATCTTTTCAATCCTGTCACTGTATTTGTTGGTAGTAACAAATACCGATACGGTATTAAGGCTTGTAAGATCCTGAATGTCCGCTGTAGCCACGATATTGTTCTGGCTCAGGGAATCAATGATGGATCTGGGTGCATAAACCGTGACGCTGCTGATGGTATCGCTTCCGTCAAGAACGGTGCACACCTGATCTTTTTCTGTTATAAGGTTTGTATTTTTAAGTGTAACGGGGATATTGGCATATCTGACCGAGGTAATGGGGTCGTTGATATTGGTGACCAAAAACCACAGTACCATGGCAAAAAGAAGCGACGCCAGTTTAAGTCCCCAGTTGGCCGTAAGTTTCTTCATTTTCTCACCTTGGCCTTTCTCGCGAGTTGTTTTATAGGCGTTTCTTCCACGTGTTTATTCTGTATCATTCGAAGTCTCTCTCTGAGTCTGTCGCTGTCAAGAGCCCTCTCAAGCTCACCTTCGTAGGCTACGCTTATCTTACCGGTTTCCTCTGAAACAATGATAGTCAGGGAGTCGGTAACTTCCGATACGCCGATTCCGGCTCTGTGTCTTGTACCCAGCTCTTTTCCAATTCCCATATTGTCAGAAAGAGGAAGATAGCAGGTTGCGGAAGTAACTCTGTCGCCCCTGATTATGACAGCACCGTCATGAAGAGGTGTGTTGTGTTCAAAGATATTTAAAAGAAGCTGGCTGGTAACAACGCCGTCCACTTCTATTCCGGTTCTTTCGTATTCCGTAAGAGGATGTGTCTGTTCAATAACTATAAGAGCTCCGGTCCTGACTTTTGCCATCTCTACGCAGGCTCTTGTTATCTCATTTAAAGTCTTGTCGGAGAACCTTCCGGAACTCTTGGGATCACCCAGTGCAAGGAAATTTGAAAAGAAATTCTTCCTTCCAAGCTCTTCCAAAGCCTTTCGAAGTTCCGGCTGCAAAATAACCACCATGGCTATAATGGCTATACTGAGAGCTTTTTCCACGATCCACAAAATTGTGGTCATGTTGAAAAATGCGCACACAACAATAAACACCACAATAACTATGAGTCCCTTTAAAAGAGACCACAGCCTGGTGTTTCTGGCCCAGACAAGAATGTGATAAACAAGAAATGCAATGATAAGTATTTCGAGAATATCAGGGATCCTCACATTCGGCATGTGAAAGCTGGCTCTGTTAAAATCAAAAAGTAAGTCAAAATCAATCTGAGGCATCGCTTCCCTTACCTGTTGCCGCTTTGCTGGCTGGCACGGTTTATCTTCTTAACCTTTCTCTCAGGTGCCGCAACGGTCACCTTCGGTACTGCTTTTACGTAGTAATAATACTCGTCGTCTTCAAACTGAACCTTTTCTGTTCTGGTGTAATCCACGTTAAAGAAAAGGAATTCTATAATAAGCATCAAAAGAGCTGATACTATTGTTCCGAATACAACTCCTCCAAGGGAAATCTCAGTCTTGCCCACGAGGTTTCCTATGAGGATGAAAATAATAAGACTCACTGCGCCTGATGCAATGGCGATCTTCCATGAATAATCGGCAGAAGACCTTCTGATGAGGTAAACGATCACAAGTGCCACTGCAAATGCTATGATCATGACCATCATGCTCTTGTTGCCGATGATACCTGTCAGGATGGTCTGAAACTCATTGGCAGCCTCCTCTACGCCCTCACTTCCAAAGCTTGCAGCGTTGGCAGAAAAGTAAGTGAGCATATAAGAGATCACAAGTCCGAAGGATACCGACACCACTGATGCAGGTGTTCCCAGAAGTCCCATGGCAAGGGGCATCACATAGGGAATGTGCATAAAGAAAAATATAGGTGTAAGCAAAACTGCAAGTGTATCCTTTGGTGAGAATCTGAAATACATGAGAAACATCAAAAGAAATACAATAAAGGCAATGAGCGCACACTCAACCGCCAGGTGATACAGATGGCCAAGAATGAATACAGAAGCCATAAGCACTATGAAATTGGGCGGAAGTATTGCGCACAAAAGAGAAGCCATCATCACTATCGCGGTGTTTGTCAGCGGCTCCATAAATCCAAGCTTGCTGTTGATAACAAGAAGGGATACAAGAGCAAGGAGAAACTTCCACAGATAGGTAATGTAAACCTCAAATTTACTGTAAAACTTCTTCAGATACTGTTTGAATTCCAACAAAGATGTCATGTCACTGTTCCTTTTCGTATATTCTGGCTAATTTTTTGAGATTCCCATAATATGCCTTCATACTCTTACGCATCTTGGAGTAACGATAGGAATAAATGACATATGATGCAAGAGAATACACGCCAACAAGCAGGAGGTAATATATCAAGAACCTCCTGCCTATAGCCAATAGATTTTCCGTATTGTAGAGATTGGATAAAACCATTTCAAAATTGCACAGAACATAGGTCGCTACAAAGATGGCAAAAACTATTGTTGCGCTGATCACAGATTTGATCACGTTAAATCCAACGTAATCGCTTTTAAAATATGTGTTTATCGCATCGTTCTTTTTGCCTTCACGATCTATGAAAGCAGCCATTCTGGTCATAAGAATGACTTTTTCTTCATTTAACATCGCTGCTCCTTAGGTATCCAGGAAGCGCATACCTGCCTTGCTGTCCTTTTTGGCGGGCTGCTGAAGCTGAGGCTTGGGCTTGGCAAATGTACTGTTCAAAGTGTTAGCCATTTTGGCCTTGCATTTAGCACAAAACCTTCCTGTCTGGATAGGGTCGCCGCAGTTTTCGCACAGAAGCTGAATGGGCGAATCCTTTGAAAACATAAGTCTCTCCTCACGGATCCACTGCTGGATCTGCTTGGTAGGAACCTCATTATCCTCAGAGATCTGCTTGAGTGAGGCACCGGGATTCTCGGTTATGTACTGTTTAACCTTCTGAAAATCCTCTTCGACAGCCTTCTTGCAAGGCTCGCAGATAGTCTGGCCTCCGATGTAATTAAACATCTTTCCGCATCTTGCACAATTACGTAAGTTCATGTAAAGACCTCCATTTATTTTAAGTAGTTTGCCCGATAGCCAGCGTCAGAAAATAAACCTTTTCCGCACCTGCCATCCGAAACTCATGGGCGATCGCGTCAATGGTACTTCCGGTTGTATAGATGTCATCAATAATGAGTATACACTTAAATTTTACATCATTTCGTATTATATTAAAAGCCTTTTTCAAATTATTGCGCCGTCCGGAAACATCCAAACTCTTCATGGGTACTGTATTTCTCGTTCTCCGGACCAGGTCATCCGCAAAGGGGATCGACAGCCTTTCGGAAAGAGCTTTCCCGTAAACAGACGCCTGATTGTACCCTCGCTGCCACTCCTTTTTAGGATACATTGGAACCGGCACGATCACATCAATACCAAGATGCGATAAAACCTTTCCAAGTTTTTTCAACGATGCATCCGCATAAAACTGCGCATATTCCTGTCTTTTCTGATACTTGAACCTGTATATGGATCCGGAGATGCTCCTGTACTCAAATACAGAAAAGCCTCTGTCAAAGACATGCTTTCTTTTCCGGCAATCGTCGCAATACTCTTTATCATCCTCCTGCAAAAGCGGCTTTCCGCACTTCATGCAGGTATTGTCGCCCACATACCTTATCTTCTTTTTACACTCTTTGTGTATCCTTCCTCCCGGTCCCAAAGAGCCGTTTTTTATCTCAAACACCGGAAGTATTCCGTCGCATACAGGGCACCTTCCGGGATAGATAAGATCAAGGGCTTTACCTATTTCTTTATACATCAAATACTTCTGCTATCCTGTCCTTTAATCCCGTATATCTTCTAAGCTGCAATTCATTGTCCACCATCTCTTTGATGGTCTGCCTGCTACCCAGAACGCAGACAGTGCTCTTTGCCCTTGTAACCGCTGTGTACAAGAGATTTCTGTTAAGCAGCATCCTGGGGCCACCCAGTATCGGCATGATCACGGCAGGATATTCGCTTCCCTGGGATTTGTGAATAGTGATGGCGTAGGAAAGCTCCAGTTCATCAAGAGATGCAAATGGATATCTCACTCTCCTGTGCTCGTCGAATTCCACCACAAGATCCTGAGAGTACTCGTTTATCTCTCTGACAATTCCCATGTCGCCGTTGAATATGCCTGTTCCGGCATCGATTGCTATGTTGTATTTTCCAACCACCTCCCACTGGGCCTGGTAGTTGTTCTTTATCTGCATGACCTTGTCGCCCTCACGGAAAACCGTATCACCCACCGCATGCTCTTTTTTTGAAGAAGCAGGAGGATTGAGATATTCCTGAAGGATGAGGTTTAGCTGCTGCGCCCCGAGAGGTCCTTTTTTCATGGGTGTAAGGACCTGAATGTCATATACTTCTGCATCCACGTAGCCGGGGAGCTTGTCCCTTATGAGCTGCACCATGTGCTTGTAGATAACCGACGCGTTATCTCTTTCCAGGAAAAAGAAATCCTTGCTCTTATTATCAAGTACAGGCATCTCACCTCCGTGAATACGATGAGCGTTCATGACAATGTCACTTTCCTCCGCCTGCCTGAATATCTTTTTCAAAAATATCGTAGGAAATCTCTCACTGGCAATAAGATCTCCAAGTATCTGCCCCGGGCCCACACTGGGAAGCTGGGAGCTGTCTCCCACAAGGATAAGGTGTACTCCGGGCACCAGGGCCTTTAACAGTGCATGGAAAAGATGCACATCCACCATGGACATCTCGTCGATGATTATGGCATCTGCCTCCAGAGGGTTGTCGGAGTTCTTTTCAAACCTTGCTCCTGTACCGGAGTTATCACCATCCTCCACAACTCCTGTGACTTCCAGGAGTCTGTGTATGGTCTTGGCCTCATAGCCCGTTGCCTCGGTCATTCTCTTGGCAGCTCTTCCCGTAGGCGCCGCCAGCATGATATCAAGACCGCAGGAGGCATAATAGTTGATGATGGTGTTGATGGTAGTGGTCTTTCCCGTTCCGGGTCCTCCCGTTATGATCACTACTCCGTTGGAAATGCTCTTAAGGACAGCCTCCCTTTGAAGGTCGTCGAGCATGATGTTCTTTTTTTCCTCAATATCAAGGATCCTCTGTTTGTAGGATTCCTCCTCGGCGGGAGTTATCTTTTCGGAGATATTAAGGTCATTTAGCATAGCGGCAATCGCCTGCTCTTTGTAGTAATAGTGGGACGCATAGACTTCACCCTGTCCCTTTATCACCAGCTTGTGATCCATGGACAGATTTCCTGCCTGCACACGTATAACCTCTTCATCCACATAGTACCCGGGCCTTGACTCCAAGACTTCCGTAGTTCTTTTCACAAGTTCGTCCATGGGAAGATAGGTGTTGCCGTCTGCCGCAGCCTGCAAAAGTGCATAAAGGATACCGCTTTTTACGCGGTAATCGCTGTCCACCTCTATACCTACCTTTTCTGCGATCTCGTCTGCTGTCTTAAAGCCAATGCCGCTTATATCATCACAGAGCCTGTAGGGATTGTCTCTTATAACGCTGATAGTCCTGCTGCCATAGGTGTTGTAGATCTTTACCGCAAGGGCACCACCGATGCCGTACTTTTGAAGGAAGATCATCACATCACGCATCTCCTTTTTTTCCGCCATCTGAAGAGCTATGTCCTGAGCCTTTCGCTCGCTTATGCCCTTAACCTCTGCGAGGCGCTCAGGTTCATCCTCGATGATCCTGAAGGTGTCCGCTCCGAACTTTTTTACTATCCTGGCTGCCAGCGCCTCTCCGATTCCGCTGATAGCACCCGACCCCAGATAAGTCTGCATGGAAGCCACATCATCAGGTGCCGTGATCTCGTAGGAAGCTACCTTGAACTGCCTTCCGTAAACCGGGTGCGTAACGTATTCACCGGTTATCTCCAGCATATCTCCCACTCCGGCATCATTGAAACTACCGGTGCAAATGATCTCTTCCGTATCTGCTATCAGGTTTACAACGCCATAGCCGTTGTCACTGTTTTTATATAAAAAATGGTCAATATATCCTTTTATTTTTTCCATAGACTGAATTATAGCATACAAAAAGCCGCCAAATCTTTAAGATTTCCTTAAGATTTGACGACTTCTTAACACACACAAAAAGGTGACAAATTACTTATTTTCTGCAGGAGCATCGGGGATATCGTAGTTTCTTTTCATGTTCTCATAGAGCATCTGGGCAAAGCCGTTACTCTGCCTGTCAACTGACGTATCACAGATATCCTGAAGAGTCTGATCCTTGAAAAAGTCCACCAGAGTCTCTGTGGAATGGTCACCCTTTTCAGGTTTGAGGGCATCTACGGATTTTTGCATTTCCTTAAAGATCTGCTCCATAAAGTACGCTTCAAAACCTTTGCAGGCTTCCCAGAGCTCATCATCTTTTGTCTTGGAAGATGTGGACTCAAGCTTTTTCTGGAGAGCGGCAGTACTTGCATTTTTGCTCTCCTGCATGGCGTATTCAGTTAATGCGGTTGCATTGATTCCCGAAAGATCTGTACCTGCCATTATTTTACCTGCCTGTTATTATCTCTTAAGTGAGTTAGCTGTCTGCATCATCTCATCCGTTGTCTGGATGGCTGTTGAGTTCATTTCATATGCTCTCTGTGCAACGATCAGGTTAACCATCTCTGTGGCAACGTTAACATTGGAGCCTTCCAAATAGCCCTGAACAAGCTCTGAGGGCTCAAGGTCATTGGCATTCTGCTCAAGAACAGGCTCTCCGCTGGCTACCGTCTCGATCCAAGCGGCACTTCCAACTCTCTCAAGACCTTCGCGGTTTCTGAACTGCCATACACCTATCTGAAGTCCCATATCCTGAGGAACACCCTGATTGTCGGGATAATAGATCCTTCCGTCACCACCGATGGTGATACGGCTGGCAATTGCGTTTGCCATACGGATCTCATTGCCGTTAACGTCAAGAACCGGGTTACCTTCTGCAGTTGTGAGGATCAGATCTGTTCCTCCGTTCTCTGCAAGAGCCCAGGTGAAGTTACCGTTTCTGGTGTAATGAACGGTCTCACCATCTGCTGACATATATCCAAAGAAGCCGTCACCACTGATGGCGATAGCTGCGGGGTTATCACTGTTTAAAAGAGATCCCTGGGAAAAGAACTGATTGATTGTGGATGTGCGCACACCAAGACCTACCTGTGAATTGGTGGGTTTGGGCGTTCCGTTGGCTGTTGTGGTAACAGTCTGCAGTTCCTGATATAAAAGAGATTTAAACTGGGCACCCTGTGCCTTAAAGCCCGTAGTATTAACGTTGGCAAGATTGTTGGAAATTGTATCAACGTTGGTCTGCTGGGCGTTCATTCCTGTAGCTGCGGACCATAAACTTCTGACCATATGTCACCTCCGTTTCACCGGAAACCTGCGAAATCCCTTTACTCCGATGAAATGTTCGTCCTCCGTGACTTTTTCAATCGATTTATCATTTCTCTTATTCTTTATCGTCACATAGAGCACTTTAAATTATAAAATTTTTATAAACTTTTTAAGTGAGTCTTCCCAACTGGTTAACTGCTATGTCGAGAGTCTCATCTACTGTGGTGATCATACGCTGGTTGGTATCATAGTTTCGCTGAACTGCGATCATATTAACCATCTCATCAACCACGGACACGTTGGACTGCTCAAGAAAGCCTGCATAAACCTTGCCTGTAGCCTCGGTCTCAACACTGTCATCGGTGGTCACATACATGTTTTCACCGTAATGCTCAAGAGTATCGTAAGTTATCCTGCCGTCAGGATAAACGGTCTTTTCAAAATCAAATATGCCTATCTGGGCAACCACTTCGCCATCCTGGATGACCTCTCCGTTCATGTTGATCTGAACAGGTCTGGTAGGATCTACCTCAATGTGACCTCCGTCCTGAGAAACAACGTAGTCTCCGTCCTGAGTCACAAGAGCGCCCTCTGCGTTCAGTGTGAAGTTACCGTCTCTGGTGTACATGATCTGCTGCTGAAGAGGCATATCCCTCTCGATGTTAACAGCCTTATTGGTGTAGTCTATTCCGAAGAATCCATATCCTCCGATAGCCAGATCGTAGGTGTTGTTTGTTTCCCTCATGGGACCCTCGGACCAGTCCACGTAGCCTTCACCAATCTTAACACCGGGATTAATAACGCCCAGTCCACGGGCAGTGAACGGGGCGTCAGTATAATCTTTTATTTTGAGCGCAAGCTGATCACTGAAAGACTGTGAAGTTGCGCCTTCCTTTTTGTATCCGTTGGTATTGGCATTGGCAAGATTGTTGGTCAGCACATCCATTCTGTGCTGCTCATTGATCATTCCTGTGTAAGCAGTATAAAGACCCTTTACCATGCTAAATCCCTCTTTTTATGTTTAATCTTCTCTGTAGCCTGCAATGAATTCCACATAGCGTCCGGTTCCGATGGCTACAGCGGTCATAGGATCCTCTGCGGTCATGGTATTGATACCGGTCTTGGAATAGATCAGATCCTCGAGACCACGAAGAAGAGCACCGCCGCCTGTAAGGACGATTCCTCTGTCGGCGATATCTGCTGCGAGTTCAGGAGGTGTATTCTCAAGAACACTGTGTATTGCCTCTATGATCTGGGAGGTTGTCTCCCTCAATGCCTCTTCAGTCTCCTCGGAAGATACCCTTACAGTCTTGGGAAGACCGGTCACAAGGTTTCTGCCGCGGACATCCATAAAGTCATTCTCAGCTCTGGGATATGCTGTTCCGATCTTGATCTTGATATCCTCAGCTGTGGGATCTCCGATAAGGAGATTGTGTTTCTTTCTCATGTAACGAACGATGGCTTCGTCGAAATCATCGCCTGCCACCTTAACAGATGTGCTGACAACTGTTCCTCCAAGGGAGATAACAGCTATATCAGATGTACCACCGCCGATATCTACGATCATGTTTCCGCAGGGCTTGGTAATATCGATGCCTGCACCGATAGCAGCCGCAATAGGCTCCTCGATAGTCTTGACATCTCTTGCTCCGCAGAGTCTTGTAGCATCTTCAACAGCCTTCTTCTCAACCTCGGTTGCTCCACTGGGTACACATACGGCAATGAAAGGCTTTCTGTGGATCCTGCGGCCGATGGCCTTTTTAATGAAGTATCTCATCATCTGCTCTGTAATCTTATAGTTGGAGATAACGCCCTGACGAAGAGGCCTGATAGCCACAATATTGCCGGGTGTACGGCCAAGCATGAGTCTTGCATCCTCTCCGATGGCCTTTATCTCTTCTGTATCTCTGTCATAAGCCACTACTGACGGCTCTTTTAAAACAACTCCTTTGCCCTTTATATATACAAGCACAGACGCTGTTCCCAAATCAATTCCAATATCTGCGTACTGCATAAGTTAATCCCCTTTCTGAATAACACAGACATTATAAACCAAATAAAAAGTATTGAAAAGGGGATAATCCTTCATTTAAGTATATCGGACATCCCCCTTAAATTCTTTATATCACTTTAACATTTTCTTGATATAGGCTCCGGTGTAGGATTTTTTGCACTTTGCAACCTCCTCGGGTGTGCCGGATGCCACAACCGTGCCTCCTTTGGATCCGCCCTCGGGTCCCATATCGATAATGTAATCACCTGTTTTGATCACATCCAGATTGTGTTCGATGACAACAACGGTATTGCCCTGTTCCACAAGGGTATGCATGATCTTAACAAGCTTTTGTACATCGGCGAAGTGAAGGCCTGTAGTAGGCTCATCCAGGATATATACGGTTTTACCGGTTCCGACCTTGGAAAGCTCTGTTGCAAGCTTTATTCTCTGGGCTTCACCTCCGGACAGCTCGGTACTGGGCTGACCAAGCTTAACATAGCCAAGTCCAACATCATAAAGAGTCTGGATCTTGCGCTTTATGGTCTTTACATTTTCAAAGAACTTCAGCGCCTCCTCAACGGTCATATCAAGAACATCATAAATATTCTTGCCCTTGTATCTGACTTCCAGAGTCTCGTGGTTGTACCTCTTGCCGCCGCAGACTTCACAGGGTACATATACATCGGGAAGGAAGTGCATCTCAATCTTGATGATACCGTCTCCGCCGCAGGCTTCGCAGCGTCCTCCCTTTACATTGAAGGAGAATCTGCCTTTTTTGTAGCCCCTTGCCTTGGCATCAGGAGTTCCCGCAAACAGATCCCTTATCATATCAAATACACCGGTATAGGTGGCAGGATTGGATCTGGGAGTCCTGCCTATGGGCGACTGATCGATGGCAATAACCTTGTCCACCTGCTCAAGTCCCTCAATTCCCTTGTGTTTGCCGGGAATGCATCTGGCTCTGTTGAGATCTCTTGCAAGATGTTTGTAGAGGATCTCGTTTACAAAAGAGCTCTTGCCGGATCCGGATACTCCCGTAACTATGGTCAGCACCCCTAAAGGCACGTCGATATCAATGTTCTTTAGATTGTTTTCCTGCGCACCCTTTACCTTGAGCCAGCCCTTGGGCTGCCTTCTGACATCAGGCACAGCGATCTTGAGTTTACCGGACAGATACTGGCCCGTAATGGATTCCTTTACCTTCATGATCTCTTCGGCAGTACCCGTTGCAACGATCTTGCCTCCGTGAGATCCCGCTCCGGGTCCTACATCCACGATGTAGTCGGCAGCTCTCATGGTATCTTCATCGTGCTCAACCACTATAAGTGTATTGCCCAGATCTCTTAAGTTTTTAAGAGTGTTCAGTAGCTTGTCGTTATCTCTCTGGTGAAGACCGATACTGGGCTCATCAAGAATGTAGCATACTCCGCACAGTCCCGATCCTATCTGGGTTGCAAGCCTGATCCTCTGAGCCTCTCCACCGGAAAGAGTACCTGTTGCTCTTGAAAGAGAAAGATAGTCAAGGCCCACATCTATGAGAAATCCTACTCTAGCCCTGATTTCCTTAAGAAGCTGCGCTCCGATCATCTCCTGTCTTTCGGATAGCTTCAGCTCCTCAAGATATTTTCCAAGCTCATCTATGGACATGGAAGTTATCTCGTAGATGTTCTTGTTGTCTATGGTCACCGCAAGGGATTCCTTTTTAAGCCTCTGGCCTCCGCAAAGAGCGCAGGGAGTTATGCGCATATACTCCTCATACTCTGCCTTGGCGGTTTCGGAGAAGGTCTCCTTGTATCTCTGCTCAACATTTTTGATAAGTCCGTCAAAGAGTATGGGATAATCTCCCTCTCCTCTCTGCCCCTTGTAATGTACATTCACAGTCTTGTCAGCGCCGTAGATAATGACGTTCTGTGCCTTTTCCGAGAGCTTTTCAAAGGGTGTATCAAGACTGAACTTATACTCTTTTGCCAGTGCCCGTAATACGGCATTTGAAAAGCTGCTGTCCTTGTTAGCGGATTGCCAACCCATTACAACTATGCATCCGTCGTTTATGGAAAGGCTTCTGTCAGGGATCATAAGATCCGGATCAAATTCCATCTTGTAACCAAGTCCGAAACAATCGGGGCAGGCTCCGAAAGGATTGTTGAAAGAAAAGCTCCTGGGCTCTATCTCAGGAATGCTGATTCCGCAATCGGGGCAGGCAAAATTCTGGCTAAAGCTCAGCTCTTTGCCGTCAACAACGTCCACTAAAAGAAGTCCGTCCGCCAGCTGCAGCGCACTCTCAATTGAGTCTGTAAGTCTCTTTCTGAGGTTTTCATTGTCCTCGTGAACAACAAGTCTGTCCACGATGATCTCTATGTTATGCTTGATGTTTTTATCAAGCTTTATCTCTTCTTCTGTGATCTCGTACTGACTTCCGTCGATCCTGGCTCTTACATAGCCTGCTCTTTTAGCTCTGTCCAGAGTCTTGGCATGTTCACCCTTTTTGCCTCTGACTACAGGTGCAAGGATCTGAAGCTTCGTTCCTTCTCCCAAAGCCATGATCTGCTCGCACATCTCATCCACGGTCTGCCTTCTGATCTCTCTTCCACAGGCAGGGCAATGGGGAATACCGATCCTGGCATACAGAAGTCTGAAGTGGTCGTAAATCTCCGTAACCGTTCCCACAGTTGATCTGGGGTTTTTGTTGGTAGACTTCTGGTCGATGGAGATAGTGGGTGACAGGCCTTCTATCCTCTCTACATTGGGCTTGTCCATCTGCCCCAGGAACATCCTTGCGTAGGATGAAAGAGATTCCATATACCTGCGCTGTCCCTCAGCAAAGATGGTATCAAAGGCAAGTGAAGACTTGCCGGAGCCGGAGAGCCCCGTGAACACCGTCAAGGTCTCTCTCGGGATCTTGACGTTAACATGTTTTAAGTTGTGTTCCGCCGCGCCTCTTACTCTGATGTAGTCATGGATATCCTCAGGCAGGATGCGCTTGGTTGTTGTATTCTTTTTTGTCATTCCGGATTTTTCGGACATATCATTCTCCATTTTCTGATGGGCTGTAAATAAATAGTTTACTCTTCGTTCTCAAGCTTTAACAGAACTTCCTTAAGGGAGATCATCTGGTCACGCAGCATTGCTGCAGACTCGAAATCCAGCTCCGTAGCGGCTTTTTTCATCTTCTTTTGAACCTGGGCAATGAGCTTTTCCAGCTCCTGCCTGTCCATGGACTCGGGATCCTTTTCAAACTTAACCTCTTCTGCTGCCACAGCTTTTGTAACTGCTATGAGATCACGTACGGCCTTTTTGATGGTCTGAGGAGTGATACCGTGTTCCTTGTTGTATTTCTCCTGGATGGCGCGACGCCTTGCAGTCTCATCAATAGCCTTTTGCATGGATTCAGTCATGTTATCGGCATACATGATAACACGTCCCTCTGCATTTCTCGCAGCTCGTCCGATAGTCTGTATAAGGGAAGTCTCGGATCTCAGGAACCCTTCCTTGTCCGCATCAATGATGGCAACAAGGGAGATCTCAGGTATATCAAGGCCCTCTCTAAGAAGGTTGATACCTACCAGTACATCAAAAACATCAAGTCTCATATCCCTTATGATCTCTGATCTCTCAAGGGTATCAATATCGGAATGCAGGTACTTTACCCTTATGCCTGCCTCAGCAAGATACTGGGTAAGATCCTCCGCCATCCTCTTGGTAAGGGTGGTAACAAGGACCTTGTTCTTTTTATCCACCTCTGTTCTGATCTCGGAAATAAGATCATCTATCTGTCCCTCAACAGGACGAACGGATATCTCAGGATCAAGAAGGCCTGTGGGTCTGATGACCTGCTCAGCCCTCAAAAGCTCATGGTCCTCCTCATATTTGCCGGGAGTTGCCGAGCAAAAGAGCATCTGATCAATATGAGACTCAAACTCCTCAAAGTTAAGCGGTCTGTTATCAAGGGCAGAGGGCAGTCTGAAGCCGTAGTCCACAAGTGTAAGCTTCCTGCTCCTGTCTCCGTGATACATGGCTCCCACCTGAGGTATGGTCATGTGGGACTCGTCCACTATAATGAGAAACTCTCCGTTAAAGAAATCAAGAAGAGTAAGAGGCGGCTCGCCGGGCGCCATGAAATTAAGATGTCTTGAGTAGTTCTCGATTCCTGAGCAAAAGCCTGTCTCTCTCATCATCTCAACATCAAAGTTTGTCCTCTCGGATATCCTCTGAGCCTCTATGAGTCTGTCCTCACCCTTAAAGTACTTTACCTGCTCCTCAAGCTCTTTTTCAATGTTGTCACAGGCAAGATTTATCTTTTCCTGAGGAACAACGTAGTGAGATGCAGGATAAATCATCACGTGAGAGAGCTCGCTTTTAACCTTGGCTGTAACAGGCTCCACCTCAGTGATCCTGTCTATCTCATCTCCGAAAAACTCAACTCTGATAAGGTAATCATCCGCATTGGCAGGGAATATCTCCACCGTATCTCCGCGGACTCTGAAGTTACATCTGCTAAGCTCCATGTCATTTCTGCTGTACTGGACGGAAACAAGATCCTTTATCAGTTCGTCCCTGTCCTTTTGCATGCCGGGGCGAAGGGAAATGGACATCCCCTTGAATTCCTCGGGACTTCCAAGGCCGTAGATACAGGACACACTGGCAACAACTATAACATCTTTTCTCTCTGCAAGAGAAGCCGTTGCCGAAAGTCTGAGCTTGTCTATTTCGTCATTTATAGATGAATCCTTGGCAATATAAGTATCCGTCTGTGGCACGTACGCCTCAGGCTGGTAATAGTCGTAGTAGGATACAAAATACTCTACCGCGTTCTCCGGAAAGAACTCTTTCATCTCGCCATAAAGCTGACCGGCGAGAGTCTTGTTATGGCTGATGATGAGCGTCGGTTTATTGAGCGCAGCTATGACATTGGCCATGGTAAAAGTCTTGCCCGATCCCGTAACGCCAAGCAGGGTTTCAAACTGGTTGCCCTGTTTGAAGCCCTCAACAAGTTCCTTAATAGCCTGCGGCTGATCGCCGGTAGGCTGAAATTCCGAGTGTAATTTAAAGTCCATTTTCTTTAAATTCCTTAAAAAAATAAATCCACGCTTCTACCTGACCATTATAGAACATTTGTTCTTTATTGTAAATCAAAAACTCAGGGCACGGACATTTCCTACAGATTGACAGAATCATAGGTATATACAAGGTCCTGCTCTATGACAAAATCCTCATCACAGGTATCACGCAAAGATCCTGAGCTACCAAGAAGCTGCGTGGTGCACATGGCCGCTGTAGCTTCGCTTTCCACATATTCCGAAGGCTCCTCTATTTTTCTGTCAAGAAGACTGCCTATGCCGAATATTACCGTAAGAGCCACAAATATTATCCCGAAAGTGTATATGAATATTATCATTTTTTCTCCTTTTTTACCTGTTACTGAAACTTATGCTGTAGCTTCCAAGCTGCAAGCCGTCTTCCATGTAAGTTCTGATCCTTACCCCGGCATTTCCAAGCCTTTCTTTTACCGCAGGTATCCTGTCTTTTGCATCCTCAGCGGCATAGCTTTTAACTTCGTCGAAACAGCTCATCCCCAAAGTGATGACAAAAGAAGCCGCTGCCGCGGCAAGCGCGATCCTGGTAAGCCCCAGCACTTTCCGCACTCTCACCTTTCCGGGAACCTTTAAAAGAGCCTCCTCTATCTCCCTGCAGGATCCGAACCTGTCTTCTCTGTCTGCCATGGTGCACTTCATTATCACCTCGGAAAGCTCGGGCGAAAGATGCTCCTCACCTCCCAACAGCTGTAAAAGCGTCCTTCCAAAGCAATAGATGTCCGTTCTGACATCTGTCTGCCCAAGGCTTCCGTACTGTTCGGGAGCTGCAAATCCTCTGGTTCCGAGGTTCACGGTATCTGCTTTATCTCCCTTTCTAAAGAGCCTTGCTGCTCCAAAATCAATAAGCGCAGCATGTCCGTCAGGGCCAAGTATGATATTTGAAGGCTTTAAGTCCCTGTAGATCACAGGTTTTTCCCTTGAATGGAGATACTGCAGGATCTGTAAAAGCTCAAGTCCTATCCTGATCACTTCAGCTTCCGAAAGGCTCTTTTTCTCCGAGAGTATCCTTTGAAGAGTATTCCCCGGAAAGTATTCAAGCACCACTGCATCTTCACATACCTCCACCACCTTCGGTATACGCTTGTGTGATATCTGCCTTAAGATGTCGATTTCAGACATTATTCCCATATATGCCTTTTTATCCGAAAAGAGCTCTTTTTTATATTTCTTTACCGTAACGCTTTTTCCGGTTTCCGCATCAATACCTTGAAAACTCTCGGCAAAGCCGCCCTCTCCAAGCTTTCTCTGTATCCTGTATCTGTCATGAAACAGCTGTCCACATACCAATTCGCTCATGATGCCACCTCCTTATGAATACTGAAGGCACATGGCCGCAATTGATATGTTATCCTCTTCATGCTTGTCAAAAGCTTCCTGCGCCAGCTTTTTACTCTGTATAAGCATATCTTCAGGTGTAATGCACATCTGAGGACACAGCCTTTTATGAAGCAGCTCTTTTTCAAGAGTCCTCCAAAGCCCGTCACTGCAGGCGACCACTGTGGTATCTCCGTCAAACTCTCCTCTTGTAACATCAGGCTCAACCTCTCTGGAAGAACCCACACACTGAAGCAGAACGTTCTTTTGCGGATCACTCTCTGCCAGAGACTCCGAAATCTCTCCTCTTCTAACCTTATCCGCAACAACGCTCTGATCCCTGGTAAGGCACTCTGCTTTTTCGCGTCCCACGCAATATATCCTGGAATCACCCACGTTTACTGTGATATATCTTTTCCCAATCTGTAAAAGAGCCGTCAATGTGGTTCCCATATTGATGCCCCTGTGCCTGGCGTAGCGCTTAATCTCCGCCGCAGTTTTTACAATAAGCCTTCGAAGGGATGTTTCCACCGTATCCCACAGCTTGTCCTCCTCAAGATCCTGCATCAGTGCAAACTCCTCGCAAAACCAACCTTCCAGTGCTCTGACAGCCTTGCAGCTTGCAACCTCGCCCTTGGACAGGCCTCCCATTCCGTCACAAACTGCAATAAAAGAAATTCTGCCATGCCTTAAGGTGTTCGCCACCTTGATCATGGCAGCATCCTGGTTGATACGGCGCTTTTTCCCCGCATCGGTAAAAATACATGCTTTTACTTCCATACGTACTCTCCAAAAACAAAATACTAAAAAATGAATTCCTGTCCGAAACGGACGTGAAATAAAAAAGAACGTGCCACAGACCGTAGCACGTTCCCAATATTACTATCATACGATTTAATTGTCAATAAGCTTGTTCATGATCTCAACCGCTTTATCAAGCTGATTGTCTGACTTGTCTTCAGCGTAGGCATCTGAATCAAATTCCACCTTTACATCAGGCTCGATACCGATTCCGTGAATGTCATTGCCCTTAGGTGTGTAGTAGTTGCTGACAGTGAGCTTAACTGCAGTTCCGTCCTTGAGATCAAAGATACGCTGAACGATTCCCTTGCCGTAAGTCTTGGTGCCCACCAGCTGTCCAACCTCGTAATCCTTTATGGCTCCTGCCAGGATCTCGGAAGCACTGGCTGAGTACTGATTTACCAGGACAACCACGGGGATATCGATCTGATGCTTGCCGTCGCACTTGTAGTCCTCACGGTTGCCTTCCCTGTCGATGGTATATACGATATCACCCTTGGGAAGGAGCTGCCTTGCTATGTCGCACACCGCTGCAAGGCTTCCTCCGGGATTACTCCTAAGGTCTATGATAAGACCTTTCATCCCGTTTTCCCTAAGCTCCGCCATGCCCTCAGTGAACTGATCCGGCGTAACATCATCAAATTCAGTGATCTGAAGATATCCGATATTGTTATCAAGAGTTTTAGTGGTAACCGTGGGAACCTCTACGGCTCTTCTTTCCACGTCCACGTTTACTTCCTGTCTTTTGCTGCCTCTAAGAAGTGTCAGGTGTACCTTGGTACCCTCCTCACCCTTTATCATCGAAACAACCTTGTCAAGTTCAAGTCCCTCTGTTGGGTTTCCGTCAACCTGGTAAATGATATCGTCAATAGCCAGATCTGCTTCTTCTGCAGGGGTTCCGGGAATAACACCTGATATTCTTGGAAGGTTCATATCCGTATCGATGCTGACATAAGCACCGATACCGTAGTAAATACCCTGTGTGTCGCTCATGAGCTGATCAAGCTCTTCTGCAGTGTAGTAAACGGAATAGGGATCTCCCAGAGATTCCATGAGACCCTTGTATAATCCGTCCGCTTCCGCATCCTTGGAAACATCATCCTTGTAATAATATGTATCTATAACATCCTCAAGAGAATTGATCTTGGAGATAGTCGTATCATTTAAGAGGTCATCCGTCTCCTGTTCCGACTCTCCGGTCTTTTCTGTAAGAGCCGGCCCTGCAGGCTTTCCCATTCTTATTCCGGAAAAGACATATACTCCGAAAAAGATAAATAAAGCAACAAAGCAGCCCACTAAGATACCGCTTATAAAGCGCCTTGCGAGCCTGCTTTTTTCCTGCTTTTGCCTCATATATTCATATTCCTGATTAAAATCCAACATCACTGCTCCTAAATGATTTCTCTTTTATTTGAGATAATTCCAGGGACTTACATAAGCTCCGTTAAGTCTTACTCCAAAGTGCAGATGGTTGCCCGTAGATCTTCCGGTGGATCCTACCGCAGCTATCTTGGTGCCTGCAGTAACATCCTGTCCCTTGGACACATAAAGAGCCGAACAATGCATGTATATGGTATAAAGACCTGCTCCGTGATTTATCATCACGTAATTGCCCATGGATCCTTCGTAGGCCGCAGCAACAACAGTGCCGTTATAGGCAGCCAGAATGGATGATCCGCCGGGCGCTGCAAGGTCTATTCCGTTATGCATCTTTTCAACTCCCAAAGTGGGATGCATTCTCATACCGTAATTGTCGGAGATCCTGGTGTAACTTGGACAAGGCCAGGTAAACATTCCTCCGTCATAGGTATATCTGCTGTACAGAGCTGCCTTATCCGCAGCAACCTCTTTTTCAAGAGCCGCGATAGCTGCGTTCTCCGCCTTGATCTCAGCGTCATAAGCCGCAATGGCAGCTTCCTTGTTTGAAATATCAGATTGCACCGATTTCAGCTCTTTGTCTTTTTCCACAAGAAGGGATTCCACATTGTCCTCTTCTGCCTTTTTGGCCGCCTTGGCCTCATCAAGAGTCTGCTTTTCCTCTTCCAGTGTTTCCTTGGTAATTCTGATGAGTTCGGTGGTTGCTATATATTCATTGAGCTTCTGTCTGTCATAACCAGACAACATCTCGATATATTCCGCTTTGTTGAGCATATCAGCAAAAGAGCCGGATTCCAAGAGAAGTTCCATATACATGATATCACCCTTCTCATACATGAACTTGATTCGCTTTTTCATGGCCTCATACTGAGCCTGCTGAATAGCCTCAGCTTCCTCAAGTTCTCTTGTGGTCTCTTCGATCTGCTCTTCTTTTTTTGTGATCTCTTCCTCAAGCTGGGCGATCCTTTCCTGAATAGTGGAAAGCTCATCATCCAGCTCTTTTATATATTTGTTGAGGTTGGACTTACTGGTCTCAAGCTCCTTCTTGATCTTTTCAAGATCTGTCTTGGCGCTCTTGAGACTTTCGCGCTCCTTTTTCTGCTGCTCTATCTGTGCCTCTTTTTGCTTTATGCTCTCTGCAGTAACTTTCGCACTGCTCTCAAAGCCCGTGGAAGGGACTGTAAGAACACACAGAATCACACACAGGAAAAGACCTGTTATTCTTTTTAATCTGTTTTTTCCGGAAAAGATCAACTTGGGTAACTGTCCTTTTTATAGCTTTTTTAAACGTGAAGATGCTTCCTTACGGTTATGAAACTTCCGAAAAATCCGATGCCGATTCCGATAAGGAGTGAAATAGGAATCAGCTTGTTATAAACAGTTCCTACCGGAAGGAAATTCAGAAGAGATGTGAGCATTGTAAACTTGGCTGCCACATATGCGATAACCTTGGTATATACAAAGTAGATGATAACCAAAGGAATAGCAGAGCCGATAATTCCGATAAGGATACCCTCAACGACGAAAGGCGCCCTTACAAAGAAATCCGTAGCTCCGATGTATTTCATGATATTGATCTCGTCTTTTCTGACTGCGATACCCATGGTAACCGTGTTGCTGATAAGGAATACGGAAACCAGAAGAAGTATCACGATGATACCTGCTGAAATGTATGCTATCAAAAGGTTCAGTCCACTGAGTGTGGTGGCGGTAACTTCGGATCTGTTTACCTCCCTTACCACATTGATGGACTCGATGTATGTAACAAGCGCAGGCTGCATTGAAACGTCATTGAGATAGATCTGAAGGTTGGCTGAATCTGCAAGAGGGTTCTCTGTGAAGCCGTCTGCATACTCTCCAAGGTACTCCTCCTTGAAGCCTTCCCAAGCTTCATCTGCAGATACATAGGTGATCTCTCTGACCTCAGGTCTCTGCTCCAGATCGCTCTTTACAACCAGAATCTCGTCCTCACTTGTTCCCTCATTAAAGAAAACAGTAACGGATACGCCTTCCTCGGCTGTTTTTACCACGTTTTCGAAATTGGTTATGATGGAGTAAAAAAGTCCGAACAGAAACAGGCAGGCACTGATGGTG
Organism: Butyrivibrio sp.; assembly: GCA_024690635.1. The sequence continues at coordinate 24,035 of JAILOW010000046.1, read as the reverse complement.
GCAATAGATGCCAGAGTGTACCACTTGTTTCTGCCTAAATTCTTGAATCCCTGTCCGATGGTATAAAAGAAACTACTAATCCTCATCGATGTACATACCCTCTTCCTCGTCCTCTATGATGACGCCTTTTTTCATGGTGATAACTCGCTTTTTCATGGCATTAACGATCTCTCTGTTGTGGGTTACCACAATGACCGTTGTCCCATTTTCGTTTATCTGCTCCATGAGTTTCATGATCTCCCAGGAATTGTTGGGATCAAGATTTCCGGTAGGCTCGTCCGCCAAAAGAATGGCAGGCTTATTCACCAGCGCTCTTGCAAGAGCAACTCTCTGCTGCTCACCGCCGGAAAGCTGATTGATCTTGTTCTTGTATTTTCCTGCCAGATTGACTGTAGCCAGAATAGAAGGCACGTTTCTCTTTATCTCTCTGGAAGGGATCTGTACTATTCTCTGTGCAAATGCAACGTTCTCGTATACATTTCTGTCCTTGAGAAGTCTGAAATCCTGGAATACGATTCCCAGATTTCTCCTGAACTTGGGGATCTTGCTGTGCTTGATCCTTCTGAGGTTGTAGCCAAGGACTGTGATCTCACCGTCCGTGGGAACAAGTTCTCTCAAAAGGAGCTTGATAAGTGTGGACTTACCTGATCCGCTGTCTCCAACTATAAAAACAAATTCACCCCTCTTTATATGAAGGGTGACTCCGTTTAAGGCAGGCGCACCCGTTGAATAAGACTTGGTCACATTTTCAAGTGTGATGATCTCATCGCTGGGTATCTGCCTGTTTGATCTTCTTTTTCTGTACGCTCTCTCCATAAAACTTTCCTTTTCATACCAAAATGTATAACCGATATGGCCCTGCCTGTTTCCCCGTTATCAGGTGAATCTCTCCATATACTTCATATATCTTACAACCATAAGTGCAATTTTAAAAGTAATGGCATCATCAAAAACCCTGAGGTCAAGACCTGTGCTCTTTTGGAGCTTATCAAGTCGGTACACCAGTGTATTTCTGTGAATGAACAGCTGTCTGGATGTCTCGGAAACATTCAGAGAGTTCTCAAAGAACTTGTCTATGGTGGCAAGAGTCTCCTGATCGAACTCATCGGGATTTCTGCCGCCGAATATCTCCTTTATGAACATCTTGCAAAGAGGAATGGGAAGCTGGTAGATGAGTCTTCCGATGCCAAGCTCGCTGTAGCAGATGACCTTTCTTTCGTCAAAAAAGATCTTGCCAACATCAAGTGCCATCTTGGCCTCTTTATAAGAACGGCTCACTTCCTTGATCTCGCCCACAACGGTACCGTAAGCAATGCGTGCTCCCTTGAGTCCCTCTTTTTCAAGACTCTGTGACAGTTCCTCTGCAGCTCTTGCAATATCCGAAGTCTTGGGCATGTCACTTACGTCCTTTACGACAATGACATTGTCCTCGTCAACCTCTGTGACAAAATCAGTTCCGTTGCCGATACAGCTCCTTACAGTTTCAAGGGCATTATTCTCCCTGCTGTTCTCAGCCTCGATTATCATGGCCACTCTCTTTACATCGCTCTGGATGTGAAGCTTTTTGGCCCTGCTGTATATATCAACCAGAAGGAGGTTGTCCAGCAGCAGGTTTTTGATAAAGTTATCCTTGTCAAAACGCTCCTTGTAAGCAACCAAAAGACTCTGGATCTGATACGCGATCATCTTGCCCAGCATGTAGGTATTGTCGCCACTGCCGGTGCAGATAAGAATATACTCCAGCTGCTGTTCGTCATAGATCTTGAAATACTGGTACCCCTGTATCTCCTGAGAATCCGCAGGTGACTCAACGAAATCCCTAGCCACGGAAGATACACTAAGAGAATCTGCCGCTGTGGCAGCCACTTCCTTGCCGTCCACATCAAGAACGTACAAGTCAACATGTGCTATGTTCTTAAGTCCGTCGATTGTGTTTTGTAATATCTGATTAGAAATCATTTAGCACTCTTTCCCGTGCCGTTTAAGGCACGAATAACCTTCTGTAACCCCTACCGTTTTATATTTTAATACAAATATACAAAAACATCTATAATCAACCTGTCATTTTTTGTATATTTTTTAAAAATTGCTAGCAAAAAGTACCAAAAACAGCTATTGATTTTTGCCCACATTTATGCTCTCAAAAAACATTATCATATTAAGCCGGAAGGCCGATATACAAGATAGGATAAAGTATTATCTATTTTCACAAGGAGGTGCCTATGGATATTCCTGCTTTATCAATGGCCTTGTCTCAGAGCCGCCTCCTGAACGATTTCGGAGTAGCCATGTTGTCAAAGAGTCTTGATAACATGGAGAGCACCGGCGAAGCACTTGTTGCATCCATGGATGCTTCCATGGAGCTGTCGGTAAATCCGGAAATCGGAGGCAATATCGATCTCAGGATCTGAAAAAGCCATGAAAAAACCCGTCGCTTAACTGCGGCGGGTTTTGCATTATCTTTAGTAAAAATCTGTCAGGAAAGGATCTTCAGCATCACTGTAATCCAGGTCATGTATGCAAAAGACAGCACCGTTGCAAGTATCCATGAAAATGTAATAAGCTTGTAGCCCTGCTTTTTGCATCTTGGAATCGAAGAAAAGAACTCTTTTCTTCCCTCCAGATCGGATATCCTGTAGACCACGCAAAGAGCCAGTGCTGTGAAGATCACCGCAAGAACAAAATAAATTCCGATGGATAAAAGTACTGTGTTTTTATATCCAAGTTCTCCCAGTATCTCCTCAGCATTTTCAATGGTGTCCGAGGCAGCATACATAAGTATCACTTCAATGGAATTGAAAATACCGTGAGCAATAAACGAAGAAATAACACTTCCCGTTGCCTCCACCAGAAGCGACAGCATAAAGCCCATAACAGCGCCGTAGGCAAACTGGTTGAAGTTCATGTGCATCATTCCAAACATCAGGGAGGATATGATCATTGAACCGATGATCCTGCCTGTTCTCTGAAAGCTCTGGAGAATGACTCCCCTGAAAATGATCTCCTCTACGAAAGGTCCGAAGATGCCGATGGATAAAAGCATCAGCCACATGGGCTCTGCAGTTATATCACCAACCATTCCGGCAATCTCATTGTCCACAAAGAGCATGGATACTGCATTTACCAGTGTGATCAGAGGGTAAAGACAAAGTACGTACAAAACAGTCATAAGCACCGAAGATATCTTTATCCTTTTTAACGGGATCACCACAGACAGCTTTTCTCCCGCATAAAGAACCGTGGCAATAACCGGCACCAAAACCACCATCTCGCTTAAGAAGTTGTTCATCACAACAGAGATGGTTCTGCCGCTGGTGGCCTGCCAGAGAGAAAATAAAAGCACAAAAGCCAGGGTAGATATCGTACTGTATAAAAAAGCTCTGTTGGCTCTTTTGTAATCCATAACACTGATCTTCCTTTATTTACGGGTAATTGAATCGGGTCCTATCTCAATGAGTCCTTCCTTCAGAAGATGTCCCACTGCTCTCTTAAACTCATTCTTGCTCATGCCGATGTTGTTTCTGATAACCTCGGGAGATGCCTTGTCGTTAAAGGGAAGCTTTCCACCGCACTCCTCCAGCTTTTTAAGTATCACATCGGAATCTGTGTTTATCTGAAGATACGCCTTTTCACGGATGCTAAGGTCAAGCTTGCCGTCCTCCTTAACTGAGGAAACTCTTGCTGTGACTGTATCTCCGATCTCTATATTTCCGTAAACTTCCTTTTTGGGAATAAGTCCGGAATAGATGTCATCAACCGCAACAAACACTCCGAAATTATCACTCTTTTCATAAACGATACCTGTTACTCTGTCATCCTTTTTGTAAGGGCTGTCAGTCCTAAGGTACTGATAAACGTTCATGGTAACGCAAAGACGCGAGCTCTTGTCGATGTAAAGAGCGCAGAGAACATCCTCGCCCTTTCTGACCTTTTTAGTCTGTTCCCTGAATGGAAGGAGCAGGTCTTTTTCAAGGCCCCAGTCCATAAAAGCGCCGATCTTGCCAACATCCTTTACCTTCAAAAGTCTTACGTCCCCCAGCATTATTCTGGGTTCAGATGTTGTGGCGATGAGCCTGTCATCGGAATCCTTGTAGATAAAGACCTCTATCTTTGAGCCAAGATCTGCATCCGCCGGTACCTGCTTTTTGGGCAAAAGAACCTTCTCTTCATTTCCCATATCCTCAGCAAGATACACGCCGAAATCAACTTTCTTTATGACGGTCAGCGTCTGTTTTTCTCCTAATTTAATCATGTATTTCCTTTCAAATAAGTTCAACGATGCAGACAGGACTTCCTTTTTCATCGTTAAGGCTTATGATGTAAGCCTTCTGTCCGCCTTTTTCGGTTTCATATACTATCGGGTACAAAACGTCTCCCAAAAGCGCCTGCTTTTTGTACTCAGCCCTCAGAGACCTTACCTTCATCTCCTTGTCAGGAAGACACTCCGTTGCCAGTCTGATGTATTGTCCGTTGTTTACGTGATTGTTGGTATCAAGATGGTGAGAACGAACAATTATCTCCTCACATGTTCTTCCGGCCACATCCTTTGGAAGAGCTATTTTTCTATCAGCATAGTTCATGTCAAGTTTTGATTCAAGTGGATAAGCCTTTGCTATCTCAGGAGTAACTCTGGAAGGGACTCCTTTTTCAAAATCAAAAAGCGTCCACACGGAATTGGCAACAGCAAGTCTCTCTCCATCCTTTGTATCCATAAAGAAATTTCTTAGGCCAAAGAATCCTTTCAGCTCATATGGTATTGTTCCCGTAGTTACGTATTCGCAGAGCTTTGGATATCTGGCGATCTCTATCTGCCAAGATGAAAGCACCCAGGCAATGTTCTGCTCTCTAAGGTACTCCATGGAAGCGGTTCCGTCCTGAGTTTGAAAAGTTGAACAGTCCTGAAAATAGTCGATCAGAGACTCTAAGGTAAGCTCTGCCTCTTTGTCAACTTCACTGTAGCGGATCCGGGAATCGAATGTGTACATGCTGCCTCCTGTATTTAACAAGACTGGTTTATGTTTGCAAAGATGAAAAAAACGGGCTTCCCCGAAAGGAATCCCGTTTTTGAAAGCTGGGCTAGTAGGATTCGAACCTACGTAATGACGGAGTCAGAGTCCGTTGCCTTACCGCTTGGCGATAGCCCATCGACAAGAAATGATTATACCTAAGGTTTTTAAAAAAAGCAAGTACTTTTTTAATCTTTCTTTAAAAACCTTAGGAAATGTTTATCTTAGCCTTCAAAAAGCAGGTCTGCGTATGTAGGGAAGGGCCAGTCCTTCTTATCCACAAGCATCTCAAGTCTGTCCGCAGGAGCACGAAGAGCCTCCATTGCGGGTATCACCTTATCCTTATAGAAGTATGCAAGCTTTCTCTCGTCCTTGATATCTCTTGCCTTAAGCTCATTGGCTTCAAGCTTGTCGAGAGCCTTCTTCATCTTGGTAAGCTCTGTTGTGATCTCTTTGAGTTCATCCACAAGAGCTGTAGCATCGGCGCCTGCTGCCTTGATCTCATTCACATCCTTGGCAAGTCTTCCTGCGTACTTCATAACTGCAGGGATGATCTGCTTGGAAGCCATATCGATCATGGTAAGTGCCTCGATATTGATGGTCTTTGCATAATTCTCGAATATGATCTCTTTTCTGGACTCCAGCTCTGTCTTGGTATATACGCCGAAGGTCTCGAAAAGACCGATGGATTTCTTGGTTGTAAGGGTATCTGCAGCCTCAATGGTGGACTTGATGTTGGGAAGTCCCCTTCTTTCTGCCTCTTTTAACCACTCATCTGAATAGCCGTCACCGTTGAAGATGATCCTCTGGTGCTCGGTAAGGTATTCCTTCATAAGGTCATGAACCGCAATATCAAAGTTTTTGGCCTTTTCAAGGACGTCAGCTGCCTCGCAGAATGCCTCGGCAACTATGGTGTTAAGTGTGGTGTTTGAGCTTGCCATGGAATCGGAAGATCCTACCATACGGAACTCAAACTTGTTTCCTGTAAATGCAAAAGGTGATGTACGGTTTCTGTCTGTAGCATCCTTTTCAAACTGAGGAAGTGTGGAAACACCTGTCTTAAGCTTGCCGCCACGCTTGCTGGACTTGGCAACACCTGTCTCGATAAGCTGTCTTACAACGTCCTCAAGCTGCTCTCCGAGGAATACGGAGATAACAGCAGGTGGTGCCTCGTTGGCTCCAAGTCTGTGATCGTTACCAACATCTGCAGCGCTCTGTCTGAGAAGATCTGCATGTGTATCAACAGCCTTTAAAATGCAGGCAAGAATAAACAGGAACTGTACGTTCTTGTTGGGTGTATCACCGGGATCCAAAAGATTGATGCCGTCGTCTGTGCAAAGAGACCAGTTGTCGTGCTTACCTGATCCGTTAACGCCGTCAAAAGGCTTCTCGTGGAGGAGGCATCTCATATGATGATGCTCTGCCACTCTCTTCATGGTCTCCATAATGATCTGGTTGTGGTCAACGGCGATATTTGCCATCTCATAGATAGGCGCAAGCTCGTGCTGCCCGGGAGCAACCTCGTTGTGCTGAGTCTTGCCGGGAACTCCCAGCTTCCAGAGCTCGGTATTGAGGTCTTTCATGTACTCGCCGACTCTCTCACGGATAACGCCAAAGTAATGATCTTCCATCTCCTGACCCTTGGGAGGCTTTGCTCCGAAAAGAGTTCTGCCTGTAAAGATCAGGTCTTCACGCTTCATGGACTTATCCCAGTCTACAAGGAAGTACTCCTGCTCGGGGCCCACGGAAACGTTGACCTTGGATGATGTGGTATTTCCGAATAATCTGATGATCCTCATGGCCTGCTTGTTAACAGCTTCCATGGATCTGAGAAGGGGAGTCTTTTTATCAAGGGCTTCCCCTGTGTATGAACAAAATGCGGTAGGAATGCAAAGTGTAACACCTGCGCCCGATTCCTTCAAAAATGCAGGTGATGTGATATCCCATGTTGTATAACCTCTTGCCTCAAATGTGGCACGAAGTCCTCCGGAAGGGAAAGATGAAGCATCAGGTTCACCCTTTATCAGCTCTTTTCCGGAAAAAGAAGTGAGCATGTGGCCGTCCTTGTCGGCACTTGATACAAATGAGTCGTGTTTCTCGGCTGTGATGCCTGTAAGAGGCTGGAACCAATGGGTGTAATGGGTTGCCCCGTTTTCCATAGCCCAGTCTTTCATCTCGTTGGCTACAACATCTGCGGATTCTTTGGAAAGTTCTCCGCCGTGGTCAATAACGTTAACCACCTCTTTGTAAACATTCTTGGGAAGACGCTCCCTCATCTTGGCAAGAGTAAAGACATTGCTGCCAAAGATCTCTTCAACATTAACCTTTTTGCTCATTTGCTATTATGCCCTTTCTACCGCGAAAATTTTTAATTGTTAAATCGCATTATAGTGTACATTGCCGACTCTTAAAATGTCAAATGGTTCCGGCGTAACAGAAAGGTCAAGGTAAATGATCTCCTTGGAATGAGGGCAGGAATCAACTGCAGTGCCGTCTTCGCTGTACATAGCCTTTACCGTGGTCTTTATATCTGTTCCGTCAGGCTTCATGATCTCGATCTCATCGCCAACGCTGAACTTGTTGCGCTGCTCGATCTTTGCAAAGCCTCTGTTATCGATCTCTCCCACTATTCCGAGGTAGATATATTCATTTATGTAGGTGTTGTTGTCATATATCTGGGTTTCATCGGAAGGCTTTCCGAAATAGAAGCCCGTGGTGAACTGGCGATAGGTGCACTTTGATATCTGATCCAGATACCAGGGCATGTTCTGTCTGTACTTTTCTTCTGATTCAAAGAAATCATCTATGGCTTTTCTGTAGGTCCTTGCAACTGTAGCCACGTACAGTGCCGTCTTCATGCGACCCTCTATCTTACAGCTGTCAACTCCCGCATCCACAAGCTCCGGGATATGCTCTATCATGCACAGATCCTTGGAATTAAAGATGTAGGTTCCGCGCTCGTTTTCATAAACAGGAAGGTATTCCCCGGGTCTTTTCTCCTCAACAACAGCATATTTCCATCTGCAGGGATGGGTGCAGGCGCCGTGATTAGCATCGCGCCCTGTGAAGTAGTTGGACAAAAGACATCTTCCGGAGTAGGAAATACACATAGCTCCGTGGATGAAGCTCTCCATCTCAAGGTCCTCGGGGATCCTTTGCTTGATCTCCTTTATCTCATTCATGGACAGCTCTCTTGCTGCCACAACTCTCTTTGCTCCAAGCTGATGCCAGAAAAGATATGTCTCATAGTTGGTGTTGTTGGCCTGAGTTGATACGTGAATATCTATCTCGGGGCAGATCCTTCTGGCCTTCATAAAGATACCGGGATCTGCAATGATAAGAGCATCAGGTTTAAGCTCTTTTAACTCATGAAGATAGTTTTCCACTCCGTCAAGATCATAGTTGTGAGCAAGGATATTTACGGTCACATGAACCTTTACACCATGTTCATGGGCAAAAGCTATGCCCTCTTTCATCTCTTCGGGACTGAAGTTTTTAGCCTTGGCACGAAGTCCGAAAGCATCTCCACCGATATAAACCGCATCTGCACCAAAAACAACGGCTGTTTTTAAAACCTCCAGGGAGCTGGCAGGTATGAGTAATTCTGGTTTTTTCATATATTTCACCTTTTATAACAATACGGAGAGGGTCATTCCGTCTCCAACCGTCAGTATCACCGTGTTAAATGCAGGATCGTGCTTGAGTTCATAGAGGTACTCACGCATCCTTGCATGGATTGTCCGGTCTCTTCTTGTAACAGCAAATCTGGATTCTATCACATTTCCGTCCTGAAGGACATTGTCAGAAACCAGAAGGCCGCCTTTATTAAGAAGCCTCTTGCACTCAGGCAGAAAGTTTATGTACTGCCCCTTTGCAGCATCCATAAAAATAAAATCATACCCGCCGGAGAGGGCCTTTAATATTTCCGTCGCATCCCCCTCAATGAGTGTGATTTTATCTTTGGTGTCGTATTTTTTGAAGTTGTCTCTGGCAACAGGAATACGCTTTTCATACTTTTCTATGGTGGTTATCTTTGCCTCGGGATCAGAGTACTCAGCCATCAAAAGAGCTGAGAATCCCACAGCGCACCCAACCTCCAGTATGTTCTTGGGCTTTGCCTGTGCCATCAGGAATTTTAAAAGGACCTGAGTGTCCTTGCGGATAATGGGCACCTCATCCTTTAAAGCCTGCCTCTCCACCTCATCAAGGTAAGGTGCGTTGCCTGTATCAAGAGAATTGATAAAGGCTGTCATTCTCTCCTGTTCAACCACCGCTTGATTCCTCCGCAGTATCATCAGAGCTCTCACCTTCGGTTTCGGTTTCCTTATCCCCGGATATCACATCCAGGATCTCCTCAGTAGTCATGGATGTGCTAAGCTCATAGGTACCGGGCTGTTCCTTGCCGTGGTTTTCTGAAAATCTCTCCTGAAGCTTAAAAAGATTTTTGTCGGTTATAAGTCCCACAGATGCAAGATTGTCGGCTATTGTTCCTACAGAATCACCCTTACCTACGGTAAAAGTCACTGTCCTGCCGGTTCCGGAGGATACAGCCTGCTGATTAAAGATGTGATAGCCGTAGCTGTAAGCCACCTTGGCGTACTTGGAAATAAGCATCACTACCACCACCACAAAAGCCACTTTGACGATGGCATCCAAAAGCCCCAGCAAAATTTTTTTCGCGCTCATAAAATAGTTCTCCCAAAAAGACCTTAATAGTTTGTATCCATGATGATAGGCATGATCATGGGTCTTCTCTTGGTCTTTTTCCAGATATAATCACTAAGGACATCCTTTACGATGTTCTTAAGTTTGCCCCAATCCTTGATGCCGCGATCAAGTGCTTCCGTAACTTCGTCAAGTACCAGATCGGTAGCATCGTCTATGAGTTTATCAGATTCCCTCACATATACAAAGCCTCTTGATACTATGCTGGGACCTGAAATAAGCTGATTGGCGTCTTTGTCTATTCCAAAGACTACTATAACTATACCGTCTTCTGCAAGATGCTGTCTGTCCCTGAGGACTACATTTCCTACATCTCCCACTCCAAGACCATCCACAAGGATAGCTCCAACGGGAACTTTTCCGGCAACCTTGGCATTGTTCTCGTCAAGCTCCAAAACGTCGCCGGAGTTAAGGATAAAGATATTGTCCTTGGGTATGCCAAGCTCTTTTGCAATATTGCTCTGAGCGATGAGGTGTCTGTACTCACCGTGAACAGGTACTGCGTACTTGGGCTTTACAAGAGTGTAGATGAGCTTGATATCCTCCTGGCAGGCATGTCCTGAAACATGCACATCCTGGAATATTACATCAGCGCCCTTCATCTGCAGTTCGTTTATTATATTGGTCACTGCCTTTTCATTACCCGGAATGGGGTGCGATGAAAAGATAACTGTATCCCCGGCGCCGATGGAGATCTTTTTGTGCTGGCCGTTTGCCATACGGCTGAGGGCAGCCATACTCTCTCCCTGGCTTCCGGTGGTGATGATGACCGTCTTGTTGTCGGGATAGTTCTTTATATTGTCGATATCCACAAGAGTGTTGTCAGGGATATGAATGCACTCAAGCTTTTGCGCGATATCGATGATGCTCACCATGCTGCGGCCTTCCACCACAACCTTTCTGCCGCATTTGTGGGCAGTGTTGATGATCTGCTGAACCCTGTCAACGTTGGATGCAAAGGTAGCAATGATGATCCTGGAATTCTCATGTTCCTCAAAAAGGGAATTGAGAGTTCTTCCGACTGTTTTCTCAGATGCGGTAAAGCCGGGGCGCTCAGCATTGGTAGAGTCGCACATAAGAGCAAGAACACCCTTTTTACCGATCTCGGCAAAACGCTGAAGGTCTATGGGATCTCCATAAACCGGCGTATAGTCAACCTTGAAATCTCCGGTGTGAACGACGCATCCTGCAGGTGAATATATGGCAAGAGCCGCTGCATCAACGATGGAGTGGTTGGTTCTGATAAATTCAACTCTGAACTGTCCAAGGTTAATGGACTGTCCGAACTTTACAACCTTTCTTCTGGTCTTTTTGAGGAGGTTGTGTTCCTCAAGTTTGTGCTCAATGATGCCCATGGTAAGACGTGTTGCATACACAGGGACATTGAGCTCGTGAAGCACATAGGGAAGTGCTCCGATGTGGTCCTCGTGGCCGTGGGTAATGACAAAGCCTTTGACCTTGTCGATGTTCTCCTGAAGATATGTTATATCCGGTATTACCAGATCGATTCCCAGCATATCGTCATCAGGGAAAGACAGACCACAGTCCACTACAATAATACTGTCCTCATATCTGAAGGCAGTAATGTTCATTCCAATCTGCTCAAGACCACCTAAAGGGATGATCTGCAGCTTGGACGACTGTTCAATTTTCTTTTTGCTCAAAATAATTCCTCCATAAATCTTTGGCGGAGGACATAATCCGGTATCCGTCAGATATCCAGATCTATGCCATCCTCGGCGAGGAGTTTACGAAATACGCCTGCAACCGCTTCGAGTTCCAGGTCGTCCTCTACTATGACGTAAACTGCCTCTTCATCTTTCATATCGGAGTCGTCGCGCAAAATAAGCGCCTCTCCGTCACCATCTTCTTCATCGGTAACCAAAAGGTATGTCTTGGCCCCTATCACTGTCTGCTCAAGGCAGAAAAATTCTACCGGCTCTTCTCCGTCCGGGCAAAAAACGATCTTTTCCAAATCAGTCACCGTCACTTTTTTCTGTTGTCCAGATAATCCTGCAGGATGACCTGGGCTGCTATCATGTCTACGTACTCTTTTCTCTTTTCTCTGGGGATGCGCACCTCATCCATTATCTCGTCAGCTTCTACCGTTGTGAGGCGTTCATCCATCATTTCGACGGGTACTCCCGTCCTTCTCTCAAGCATGTCCTTGAATTCCAGACATAGTTTTGAGCGCTCAGAGACGGAACCGTCCATGTTGAGGGGGAGCCCCAAAACCATCTTCTCAACCCCGTATTCAACAATAAGTTCCTCAATGCGCGCCAAAGTTCTGCGAAGCTTATTTTCTTCTTTTCTACGGATGATCTCTTTTCCCTGGGCTGTCAAAAGCAGTTCGTCGCTAATGGCAACGCCCACGGTCTTGGAGCCGTAGTCAAGACCCATTATCCTCATGATTACTTCTTGGCCCAGTCGTTACTCTTGATGTACTCTGTGAGCATCTCCTCCACAAGCTCATCACGCTCAACCTTCATGATAAGGCTTCTGGCCCCCTTATGACTGGTGATGTAAGTCGGGTCACCTGACATGATGTAACCGACTATCTGGTTTACCGGATTGTACCCTTTTTCAAGAAGCGCATCGTAAACAACTGAGAGCACTTTCTTGACACCGGTCTCCGGCTCAACCTCGACCTTAAAATATTGGGTATTTCCCAAATCCTGCTCTGCCATACTTACTAGTCTCCAATCCTAATGATATATTTAATTCTACACCAGCAATATTAAATAAGCAATGTATCCGACTTTAGGAGCCCCTTGGGAACCACCTTGGAAATCTCTCCGGATACGGCTCCGAAGTTCTTTGCTTCGCTCTCCTTGCAGGCAACTCTTACATATCTGTCGGTATTACCGACAGTGTAGCGCCCGCCGTCTATCTCTTCCGTATCTTCCCACAAAACAGCGACCTCTTCGCCAATGAAGCTCTTACGATAACATTCAGACTGCCTGTTTGTCAAATCAAGAAGCACACTGCTGCGCTCACTCTTTTGTCTGTCGGTTAGCTGATCAGGCATTCCTGCTGCAACGGTGCCCTTTCTCGGTGAGTATTTAAAGACATGCATCTCGTAGAAGTTTATATCCTCAACAAACCTTCTGCACTCTTCAAATTCCTCCGGGGTCTCTCCCGGAAATCCCACGATGACATCTGTGGTAATTGCAGGTCTGTCAAAAGCTTCTCTTAAAAGCTCCACGCTTTTCTTAAACTCAGCTGCGGTGTAGTGCCTGTTCATGCGCTTAAGTACCGAATCGCAGCCGCTCTGAAGAGAAAGATGGAAATGAGGACAGAGCTTTTTAATCCCCGCAAGCCTTTTTGCATTTTCTTCATTTATGAGACGGGGTTCCACAGAGCTCATCCTGATACGATCGATGCCTTCGATCTGCCCGATCTTTTCCAAAAGATCAACCAGCCTCATCTCTCCCTTGTCCACTCCATAGGAGCCCACATGTATGCCGGTGATTACGATCTCCTTGCAGTCTTTATCCGCAAGGTTCTTTACTTCCGAGAGGATATCCTCCTCATCCCTGCTCCTTACCCTTCCTCTTGCATAAGGAATAACGCAGTAGGTACAGAACTGATTGCATCCGTCCTGGATCTTGATATAAGCTCTGGTGTGCTCGGGAAGATCCTTAAGGGACATATTCTCGTATTCGTTTGTCTTGTTGATATCGATGATGCTCCTGCCACCCATTGTCTTATCGGGCTTTTGGATATCTCCGTCCAAAGCTTTGCTGTTTCTTATTTCAAAGAACTCTTCAAGGATGTCGGCTATCTCTGACTTTTTATTGTTGCCCACAGCCAGATCTATGCACTCATCCTTTTTGACTCCTTCAAGACCTGTCTCAACATAGCACCCAACTGCCACAACCACAGCATCAGGGTTTTCCTTTTTCGCCCTGTGGAGCATCTGTCTCGACTTCCTGTCTGCGATATTGGTAACGGTACAGGTATTGATTATATATACGTCAGCCTTGTCATGGAAAGGCACAGCAACCATGCCCTTTTCCTCAAGCTTTTGCAGCATAACGTCCTGTTCATAGTTGTTGACCTTGCATCCAAGGTTGTGCATGGCCACTCTCAAACCATTGACGATATTTGGCATATTGAATTTCCTCGTTCATTTTGCATTGACTTTTGTTTTTTATACGGTTACTATATAGAAAAGAAGGAGGTATTTGCGTAATGAAGACCGTAAAAATTTCTTTAAATTCTATCGATAAGGTAAAATCATTCGTTAACGATATTACGAAGTTTGATTATGACTTCGATCTCGTTTCCGGCAGATACGTTATCGATGCTAAGTCTATCATGGGTATTTTCTCACTCGATCTTTCTAAGCCGATCGACCTTAATATCCACGCAGAAGACGGCGCAGATGAGGTTCTCGAAATTCTGAAGCCTTACATGGTCTGATCTCTTGTTGATCAGATCAACCAAAAAAGATTATTTCAAGGCATCCCATTCGGGATGCCTTTTTAAATTCTTGTCTAAAACAAGAATTTAAAAATTCGGGGCGATAATATAAGTTTGCTTCGCAAAAGATCGCCCCTCACACCTGAATCATCTTCTCACGCCCTGAGCAGCAAGTGCTCAGGGCTGTTTATTTTTCATCTCTCCAGTACAATAATCTCATCCGTATCAAGAGCTGTCTGAACCAGCTCATCTATGCGCTCTGCAAGATTTTCCTCATGTCTTACGATCACATCAAGCCTTGGCTTGGTAACAGGATGCTTTGCAACGAAGATCGTGCAGCAGTCCTCATAAGGAAGGATCGATGTTTCATAGGCTCCGATCTTTTCTGAGATATCAACGATATCCTGTTTATCAAAAGCGATAAGAGGTCTGTAAACCGGCATGTCTTTTACAACTTCGCCTGTGCACATAAGGCTCTGCATGGTCTGGGAAGCCACCTGTCCGATACTCTCTCCGGTGATGAGTCCCATGCAACCTGACTGTGCTTCCAGGGTGTCTGCGATCTGCATCATATATCTGCGCATGATGATGGTAAGTTCATCATGAGGGCACTTCTCATATATATACATCTGAATATCCGTAAAGTTGATGACATGAAGCTTTACTCTGCCTGTGTAATTGGCGATGACCTTTGCAAGATCAACAACCTTTTGCTTGGCCTTTTCGCTGGTGTAAGGAGGAGCATTGAAATATACAGCCTCGATCTCAACTCCTCTTTTGGCAATCATGTATCCTGCCACGGGAGAATCGATTCCTCCGGACAAAAGAAGCATTGCCTTACCTGCTGTTCCGATGGGCATACCGCCGGGACCGGGAATAACTTCGGAATAGATGTTAAGCTTTTCTCTGATCTCCACATTAAGAAGAATGTCGGGGTTATGAACATCAACCTTCATGCCCTGAGCTTCATAGGCATCAAGGATGCTGGCACCAAGAGCAGCCGCCATCTCCATGGAATCCATGGGGTAGCTCTTGTCCACACGACGGACCTTTACCTTGAAGGTCTTGTTCTTGTCAGGATATACGCCGTCTATAAAATCGCACACAGCCTTAGCGATACCGTCGTAATCAGGAAGATGGTTTTCTCCGTCCCTGCCTATGCTGACTGCAGGAGCGATTCCCGTAATTCCGAATACTGTCTGAAGAGCGCCTACTGTCTCATCAAAGTCAAAGCCCTCTCCCTCCAGATAGATCCTTCCGTTTACTCTTGTGATGGAAAATGTTCCGTCACACTTTTTAAGAGCCTTCTGCATCTGATCCACAAGGGCCTCTTCAAAGATATAGCGGTTCTTTCCCTTTACTCCGATCTCCGCATATTTGATTACAAATGCATGGTACTTCATATGATCTCCTTAATGTCTGTAGAACTTCCTCATGGTCTCAACCTGGGAAGTCAAAGTATCCAGTAAATAGTCTATCTCTTCCTTTGTAGTCTCAAGTGACATACTGATCCTTATGGTGGATTCCAAAAGATCTTTATCAAGTCCGATGGATCTGAGGGTATCCGACACGTGCGGGTTGTTGGAAGCACAGGCAGAGCCTGCGGATACATAGATTTCCTTGCTGCTGAGCATATTTAAAACAGTCTCGGACTTAAGTCCCCTGATGGACACACTTACGATGTGAGGTGCTCCCTCTCTGCACTTAGGTCCATTGATCCGGATATCTGAAATTCTGCTCTCAAGCTCGGAAACCAAATACTCCTTGAGGTCGTAGAGCTTTTTGATCTTTTCATCAAAGTCCTCGTAGCACATCTGTGCCGCAAGTGCCATACCGGCTACTCCGGGAACATTTTCCGTTCCTGATCTCATGCCCTTTTGCTGACCGCCGCCGTAGTTTATGGGGTTAAGCTTTGTGCCCTTTTTGACATATAAAAAGCCGATGCCCTTGGGGCCGTGGATCTTGTGACCGCTGACGGACAAAAGATCTATGTTCATGGATCTTGGTCTTATATTGAATTTGCCGTAGCCCTGAACCGCATCAACATGGAAGTAGGTCTCTTTATTGGCAGCCTTGATCACAGCTCCGGCTTCCTCAATGGGCATAACGCTTCCGATCTCATTATTTACAAACATAAGAGAAACCAAAATGGTATCCTCTCTTATGGCATTTTTCAGATCATCAATGCTGATGCATCCCTTTTCATCCACAGGAAGATAGGTTACTTCAAAGCCCTCTCTCTGAAGATATCCACAGGTCTCATGAATTGCGGGATGTTCTATAGCACTTGTTATTATATGTTTTCCCAGATACGCTCTGGCTCTGGCAACACCGATAAGTGCCATGTTGTCCGACTCTGTTCCGCCGGAGGTGTAGATGATCTCCGCAGGATCAACCTTCAGTGTGGATGCGATCTGCTCCGAAGCAGTTCTGATCCTGTTTGCCGCAAGAACTCCCATGTGGTGAACGCTGGATGCGTTGCCGTATTCTTCTGTCATAAGCTTCCCCACAAGCTGTGCCACCTCAGGGTAGGCAGGTGTTGTGGCGGAATTGTCCAAATATGCTCTCATTGTAAAACTACCTTATTTTTCAAGATGATACATAAGCCAGGATATGGCTGTAAAACCGGCGGTTTCTGTTCGAAGGATCCTCTTTCCGAGGGTGATGGGTCTTATATCTTCCGCAAGACACATCTCTATCTCCTGCTCGGAGAATCCGCCTTCAGGTCCAATGAACACTGCAATGCTCTGACCGGGCTCAATACTTTCTATAACACCCTTGGTCACAGAAATATCCTTTGCCATTTCATAGGGAATAAGCTTAACATCAATCCCCTCTGTTTTGCAATAGCCAATAGCCTCTTTCATTGTAAGAGGCATTGTTACTTCGGGAATGATTCCGCGCTTACTCTGTTTTGCCGCAGCTTCGGATATAGCCTGCCAGCGCTTTATCTTGTTCTCCGCTTTTTTGGCATCAAGCTTTACTATGCAGCGCTTGGTGGACATAGGAATAATACGATATGCTCCAAGCTCCACAGCCTTTTGTATGATGAGCTCCATCTTGTCCACTTTGGGAAGTCCCTGGAAAAGATATATCTTTGAAGGAAGCTCATTGCCTGCCTCTTCTATGAAGCAGAGATTCCCAATAACACTTGTTTTGTTAATCTCTTCTATTTCATAAAAGAGCTCTCTTGCTTCGTTTTCCTCTCGTATGCTGACAGAGAACTGCTCTCCGATCTTCATGCGAAGGACATTTGCTATATGGTTGTAATCATCCCCTGTGATCTCCACCTTTTTGCAATCAGGTGTTATCTGTGAGGCGTCCACAAAAAAATGATACATTAGTTTTTCCTCGATGTAATGGAAACCCAATCGCCCTGATGGTGGATCTCGAGTATCTCAAGTCCCGCATCAAGATGAGCCTTTTTAACTTCTTCTTCCTTGGTGTTGATGATTCCGGAGGTGATATAGATACCGCCTGTCTTAAGCTGATTTAAAATAACAGGTGTTAGTGGAACCAGCACATTGGCAAGGATGTTGGCTACAACTATATCATACTTATCATAGCCCACTTTATCCTGAACAGCCTTGTCGTCTATGATATTTCCGATCATCATATCAAACTTTTCAGGAGCGATGCCGTTGTTTTCCATATTCTCTTTTACAGCGGGAACAGCACATTTATCAAGGTCTGTTCCGACAGCATGCTTTGCTCCGAACATAAGGGCAAGTATTGATAAGACGCCGCTTCCGGTACCCACATCCAAAAGCTCCTTATCGGATGTAACATACTTTTTCAGCATACGGATGCAAAGCTGTGTGGTCTCATGCATACCGGTTCCGAAGGCTGTTCCGGGATCTATATGGAGCACCATGTTCGCCTTGTCTTCATCCTCTTTGCTCTCTTTTTCCCAGGAAGGGATCACCAGAATATCATCTATATAGAACTTGTGGAAATACTGCTTCCAGTTATTGATCCAGTCTATATCCTCGGTTACGTCAACGGATATGGTTCCGTCCCCGATATCGGAAAAGCTCTTAAGCTCTTCAAGCTTTTCTCTGATGGCTGCCTGCATCTCTTCGGGAGTCTTCTTTTCTTTTACGTACTCTCCATCATCTCCGGGGACCTCAACAGTGAGCATATTCTCATCATCTATCTCAAGGAAAAAGCTAAGATATGCAACTCCTGCCTCTATGCCGCTTTCCTTTTCATCAGGCTCAAGCTCCGGCGCGTCTATAAACATCTGTTCCTTGTCTGCTGCAGACAAAGGTGCGTTGTCCTCGATCTGCGCTCCCTCAAGGCCGATATCCTCCAGGTAGCTGACGATGATATCCTCAGACTCTTCATTTGTCCGGATCCTGAAACGCATCCACTTCATAGTTTTCTCCTTTACAACAAATACCGACCTCAACCGGGAAGGGAAGAAATAAAGCCTTACTTCCCACCCGGCAGGTCGGTGTTTATATACAGTTCACAAGGGTTTACCAGAACTTTTTCTTTTTCTTGCTGCCGCCGGATCCTGACTGATCATCATCCGGAGAGCCCATAAGTCGCTCTGCTGCGTTAAGAGAATCCCCTGTCTTTTCGTCAAACTTCTTAAGAAGGTCTTTGGCCTCCTTGGAAAGCTTCTCGGGAACCTGTACCACAAGGGTTACATAATGGTCGCCGCGCTGCTCTTTATCTCTGAGTGAAGGAACACCTTTTCCGCGAAGTCTTACTCTGGTGTCTGTCTGTGTCCCGGCCTTTACATCGTATGCCACCTTGCCGTCTACGGTATCGATGAGAACCGTTCCGCCAAGAGTTGCTACCGCAAAGGATACAGGAACCATGGAGTAGATATTGTAGCCCTCTCTCTGGAAAATAGGATGATCGGATACAATAACCTCTACAAGAAGATCTCCTCTGGGTCCGCCGTTAACACCGGGCTCACCCTTTTCTCTGATCCTTACGCTCTGTCCATTGTCTATACCTGCAGGGATAGTAACTTTGATCTTTTTCCTGCTGGCGATATATCCGCTTCCACGGCAGTCGATACACTTGTCCTTAATGACCTTACCTGTGCCTCCGCACTCAGGACAGGTCTGAACATTTCTGACTGTTCCAAAGAAGGACTGCTGTGTGTATACTATCTGTCCCTTTCCGCTACACTTTGAACAGGTCTGAGCTGATGTACCGGGCTTTGCTCCTGTTCCGTGGCAGGTAGGGCATGGATCCTTGATTGTAAGATCAAGTTCTTTTTCACATCCAAATACAGCCTCCTGGAAGGTTATACGTACGCTGGCGCGAAGGTTTGCTCCCTTGGAGGGACCGCTTCTTGCTCCGCCGCGGCTTCTTCCGCCGCCAAAAAAATCACCGAAGATATCGCCGAAAATATCACCGAAATCAGCACCGGAGAAATCGAATCCGCCGCTGAAGGGATTGCCGCCACCCTCAAAGGCTGCATGACCGAATTGATCATACTGGCGCTTCTTTTCAGGATCGCTGAGTACAGCATAGGCTTCAGAAGCCTCCTTGAACTTGTCTGCTGCGCTAGCATCTCCCGGATTCATATCGGGATGGTACTTCTTGGCAAGGACTCTGTATGCTTTCTTTATTTCGTCATCTGAAGCGTTTTTTCCAACGCCCAGGACTTCATAGTAGTCTCTTTTCTGCTCTGCCATATTGCTCCTTATAAATGCTCGTAATAGCCAGACGAATTTCTTCGCCTGGCTATCCTGCTATTACTCTTAAAATCGATGTCTTTTAGACCTCTCTGTAATCTCCGTCAACAACGTTGTCGTTGTTTGCAGATGAGCCTGCATTCATATCAGGGCCTGCGCCTGCTCCCATGTCGGGGCCTGCACCTGCGGCACCTGCTGCGCCCTGAGCGCTCTCATACATCTTGGCAAAGAGTGCCTGAGCATCGTTCATGAGCTTTTCTTTCTGGCTCTTAAGAGAATCGATCTCGGAATCTGAAAGCTCCTTGTCCTTGGTCTGCTCAAGAAGTTCCTTGAGTGACTTGATGTCATCTTCTACAGTCTGCTTCTGTGCTGCATCGATCTTGTCGCCTACATCCTGAAGAGCCTTCTCTGTCTGGAATACGAAGGAGTCTGCATCGTTTCTTGCATCAATGCCTTCCTTACGCTTCTTGTCCTGAGCCTCATATTCCTGAGCCTCTTTTACAGCCTTGTCGATATCCTCGTCAGACATGTTGGAGCCTGCTGTGATGGTGATGTGCTGCTCCTTGCCTGTTCCAAGGTCCTTGGCTGATACGTTAACGATACCGTTTGCATCGATATCGAATGTAACCTCGATCTGAGGAACACCTCTCATTGCAGGAGGAATTCCGTCAAGTCTGAACTGTCCGAGAGACTTGTTGTCTTTTGCGAACTGTCTCTCACCCTGAAGAACGTTGATATCAACGGCTGTCTGATTGTCAGCTGCAGTTGAGAATACCTGGCTCTTCTTGGTAGGGATGGTTGTATTTCTCTCAATAAGTCTTGTAGCAACACCGCCCATTGTCTCGATGGAAAGAGAAAGAGGTGTTACATCAAGAAGAAGGATGTCGCCTGCGCCGGCATCGCCTGCAAGCTTACCGCCCTGGATGGAAGCACCGATAGCTACGCACTCGTCAGGGTTAAGGTTCTTGGAAGGCTCCTGGCCTGTAAGCTGTTTAACCTTCTCTACTACGCAAGGAACACGGGTTGATCCGCCAACGAGGAGAACCTTGCCGATATCGGAATTTGTAAGGCCTGCATCCTTCATAGCGTTCTGTACAGGAATAGCTGTCTTTTCAACGAGGTCGTGAATAAGCTCCTCGAATTTTGCTCTTGTAAGATCAACATCAAAGTGCTTGGGGCCGTCAGCGCCTGCTGAAATGAAAGGCAGGTTGATGTTTGTGGTTGTAGAAGAAGAAAGCTCCTTCTTGGCCTTCTCAGCAGCCTCTTTAAGTCTCTGCATAGCCATCTTGTCGCCTGAAAGGTCTACGCCCTCTTTGTTCTTGAAGTCCTGAACCATCCAGTTGATGATAGCCTGGTCAAAGTCATCACCACCAAGGTGTGTATCACCGTTTGTAGCAAGAACTTCGATAACGCCATCGCCGATCTCGATGATGGATACGTCGAAGGTACCGCCACCAAGGTCATAAACCATGATCTTCTGCTCTTTTTCGTTGTCGAGACCATAAGCAAGAGCTGCAGCTGTGGGCTCGTTGATGATTCTCTTTACCTCAAGGCCTGCGATCTTACCTGCATCCTTGGTTGCCTGACGCTGTGCGTCATTGAAATAAGCGGTAACTGTGATAACCGCCTCTGATACTGTTTCGTCGATATACTGTTCTGCATCAGATTTAAGCTTCTGAAGGATCATAGCTGAAATCTGCTGAGGAGAATATTTCTTGCCGTCGATTGTGCGGCCGCGGTCTGTACCCATGTCTCTCTTGATGGATGAGATGGTGTTGTCCGCATTGGTAACTGCCTGACGCTTAGCAGGCTCACCTACTATTCTCTCTCCGTTCTTTGTGAATGCTACGATTGAAGGTGTTGTTCTTGCGCCTTCAGCGTTAGCGATAACTGTGGGCTTTCCGCCCTCCATAACTGCAACGCAGCTGTTTGTTGTACCAAGATCGATACCGATAATCTTACTCATTGTATTTTCCTCCATTATTATTGACTGAAATATCTATATGCGGTATGGCGAAGACTCCCCATCGCCTTTACTGCGTAACACCTACCATGCTGTGTCTGAGCACGGTATCGTGGAACATATAGCCCTTTTGAAGTTCCTGTGCAACGACTCCTGATTCATAGTCACTGCTCTCAACCTGCATTACCGCGTTGTGGAGATTGGGGTCGAACTCTTTTCCCACAGCTTCAATCGGGGTTACTCCAAGATTTTCAAGCTCTGTAATAAGCTGCTTGTAAATCTTGTTCATGCCGTCTGCGAATGCTCCGTCTTTTTCCTCTTCGGGAACAGCCGCAAGGCCTCTTTCAAAATTGTCTATAACAGGAAGAAGCTTTTCAAGAACACTTCCCTGACCCTGTTCAAACATCTGGGCCTTTTCCTTGTCTGTTCTCTTCCTGAAGTTATCGAACTCAGCCATCTGGCGCATTATCCTGTCATTGAGTTCGTCAACTTTTTCTTTCATGGGGTCTTTCTTTTCTTTCTTTCCGAAAAGACCTTTTTTCTTGTCCTCGGCACCCTCTTTTGTTTCCTCGGAATCAGGTGTCTCCTCCGCTTCCGGTGCCTCCCTGGTCTCGGCCTCTGCTTCCGTTCCCTCTGTAACTTTCACATTGCCTTCAGCCTCTTTATTCTTAGCTTCCTGCTCAAGCTCTTCCATGATGTTTTCAAGTGCCTGTTCCTTGGCCTCTTTGCTCATGGCCTTTTTAGCTTCCCCGGCGGAAGTGTTTTTCTTTGTTTCGCTCAACTTCTAAAGCCTCCTTAAAACTATGGGCACTAGCCCTTTTTATATAGATCATCAAGCGCATGGCGCATGTTTTTCAGGGTTGAGATAACCTTGTCGTAGTCCATTCTCTTGGGTCCTATGATGCCCACAGTACCCTTCATTCCGTCTCCAAGCTCGTAGGTGGCTGTAACCACGCTGCAGTCCTTCATGGCCTGTACAGGGGTCTCATTGCCGATATAAACCTGAATGCCGGTTTCTTCTTTATCAGATGAAAGAGTTTCCTCAACAATGCTGGAGAGGTCTCTGGTATCCTCAAATGTACTGATGAGCTCACTTGCCTTGGCATTGTCCGTAAGCTCGGGGTATTTGAAGATGTTCATGGTTCCGCTTGTATATATCTGAAGGTCCTCATCCGCTGTAATGGATTCTGCGGCGGCGTCAATGACATTTCCAATGATCTCGCTGTGAATGCCTGCCTCCTGTTTAACAGCAGCTATAAGGCCAAGATTGATATCCTCAACAGCCAGTCCGTCAAGCCTTGTGTTCATGAGGATGTTGAGCTTAAGCATTGTAGCATCGTCAAGAACTTCATTAACGGTTATGATCTTGTTTTTGATGACGTTTCCTTCTATAACAATGGTTGCCAGAAGGTGCTCATCATCAACCTTGGATATCTGTATGAACTTCAGCTTGTTTTTTCTGATCTGGGGAGCTGAGATCATGGTGGCATAGTTGGTATCGATGGCAAGAGTCTTGGCCACCTGTTTAAGGAGATTCTCAAGCTTTTCTTCTTTATCAAGAAGCATCTCCTTCATGTTCTCAACTTCTTTTTCCTTGTCACGGAGCATCTCATCGACGTATACTCTGTAGCCCTGATCTGAAGGGATACGTCCTGCGGAGGTGTGGGGCTGTAAAATAAGTCCCATCTCTTCAAGATCTGCCATTTCATTTCTGATGGTGGCAGAACTCAAGTTAAGGTCCGTGTACTTGGAAATGGTACGGCTGCCCACAGGCTCACCTGTTTCCAGATAGTTCTTAACAATAGCGTGTAGGATTATTCTTTTTCTCTCATCAAGTTCCAAAATCGTCCCTCACTCTCTTGCAAGCATCAGTTTCATCTCTAAAATTTTGAAGTGTTAGCACTCACGTCATTCGAGTGCTAACATCTTCTGTATCATAAAATATCACTCCCGGATATGAATGTCAACATTACCTTTATTAAATATAAATTAAGAAGGAATAAGGCAGCAATAAAAAGAGCGCCTGTGAACCTTATTCACAGACGCCCTTTTATATATCGTTATTTCAAATTCTTATAGATCAGTTAACAGGTGTATCACTGGCCTTAACAATCTTGCTCCACTTACCAAAGATCTTGTTTCCTGCTGAATCATATTTATATTCTCTTACACGAACATAAACTGTATCCATTGCAGCAGTCTTTACTTTTAAGCCGTAGGAAAGCCAAGCAGTGTTTGTTTTGCCTCCCTTGAACT
>JAILOW010000035.1 GCA_024690635.1 Butyrivibrio sp. | reverse complement strand
GACGACGAAAATGTAGTGGAGAGGTCATTTCACAATTGTGAGATGACCTCTTTTGAGTATAGGAGCAATATATGTCAAAAGAAGAAAAAACAAATGTAATGAGAGTGCTTGATGGAAAGAAGATTCCTTACACAAGTCATTCCTATGAGCCTGATCAGAGCCTTACCGGCGAAGAGATCGCAGGGATCCTTGGAGAAGAGCCTGAAAAAGTGTTCAAGACTCTTGTAACTCAGGGAAAGAGCGGTCAGTACTACGTGTTTGTGGTTCCCGTTAAAGAGGAACTAAATCTTAAAAAAGCTGCATCTGTGGCAGGCGAAAAAGCTGTCAGCATGATTAAGCAAAAAGAGCTCCTTCCCCTTACCGGATACATACACGGCGGATGCTCGCCCATAGGCATGAAAAAGCAGTTTAAAACCTTTATCCATGAGACTGCAACGGCCTATGACACAGTCTACGTCAGCGCCGGAAAAGTCGGATACCAGATAGAGCTTTCCCCTGCGGACCTCATAAAAGCAGCTGGGTGCGTGAGCGCGGATGTAATCTGATGGTGAAAGTGCGAATGAACCTGGGGGAACCTAGGGGACGGGGTTAGGGGTTCATTTTTAGTTCTTTTCGAACATGCAGTGTGAGGAGGATACGGATATGTACAGCTTTAGTACCAAGGGGATACGTAGCAAGCGAATCAAAATAGAAGCAAACGGGCGTAGGATCACGCTTCTTGTATTGAAGCCCAT
The DNA here is from genome assembly GCA_024690635.1 of Butyrivibrio sp. Next base: position 8,991 of record JAILOW010000035.1, on the reverse strand, counting down.
GAGTGAGCCTGTGAATGCGCCGGGAGTTATGTGGATTCACGGCGGCGGATACATGACCGGAATGAAAGAGATGGCATATATCGGCCGGGCGGCGGATCTGGTGAGAAATCATGGCGCCGTGGTGATAGCTCCGGGGTATCACTTATCTCTTTTCCATCCATATCCTACAGCTCTATATGAATGTTATGACACACTCCTGTACATAAAAGAACATGCGAAAGAACTGGGAATAAACCCGGATCAGATAATGCTCGGGGGAGAGAGCGCAGGAGGCGGATTGACGGCAGCAATCTCGATGCTTGCAAGAGATAAGGGCGAAGTGGAGGTAGCTTTTCAGATGCCTCTATATCCGATGATCGACAATTTTGATACAGACAGTTCCAGGGATAATCACGCCAAAGTGTGGAATACGAGAAGAAATCACCAGGCCTGGGCAGTATACCTGAGAAAAGATGCAAGGAAAGAGGTGTCACCTTATGCCGCGCCGTCCAGGCAGACAGATTATTCCAACCTTCCGCCTGCATATACGTTTGTATGTACAGCAGAGCCGTTTTATTGCGAGACTTTGAAGTATATAAGCGATCTTAAGGCAGCAGGAGTTGAAGCTAAAGTTGATATTTACGAAGGAATGTATCATGCTTTTGACATGAACGAACCAAAGAACCCGACTAGTAAAGAGGCTATAAAGAATTTTAATGAGATGTTCGCTTACGCAAAGAAGCACTACTTTGCCAAGCAGGAGAAATAACGTCAGGTTTTTATGGGACAGAAAATGACCCCATAACCCCGTCCCCCAGGTCCACTTCGGGCCTCGTTTTACCCTCTTTTTATCCTTTTTTTATCATTATCCCCTTTTTGAGATGTTATAATTTATCTAAATTCCGATAAGATTATCAAAAGAAAAAGACACGAAAAGTCTTTGGATATCTCAGGGAGAGATGTTTTATGAAGAAAAAAGCGTATATTTTCAGTCTGCTTTGTCTTCTGATCCTTCTTTTGTGTGCCTGCGGAGAGACCTATAGAAAAAGGACCCATGATGATGTGGTTACTATCGCTATTCAGCCGTCGGCTGCGTTTATTCCGCTGTACATCGCAAAAGAGAAGAGATGGATAGAGGATGCCATTGAGCCAAACGGGTTTAAGGTTGAGTGGAAGACTTTTGAATCAGGACCGCCCATCAATGAATCTCTTTTGGCAGGAGAGTCGGATGTAGGCGTTTTGGGAGATGTTCCCACAGTCTCGGTGTGCGTGCCGGGAAATAAAGTTATCATGATAGCGACAGCTGCTCAGGCGGCGGATTCCTACGCTATCCTTGTTCCTTCGGATTCAGACATTACCTGCGCCGAGGACCTTAAGGGCAAAAAGATTGGCGCAACCTTTGGATCAACAGCCCACAACATGGCGGAAAAGTACATGAATACTGCAGGTCTTTCCGTGGATGATGTGGAAATAGTAAATCTGTCCACTGCCGATGCGGCTTCGGCACTGAAAAACAAAGAAGTGGACGCAGTCTCCATATGGGAGCCCAGTGTTACAAGGCTTACCGCAAGCGGAGAGATCAAGATCCTGGCCGAGGGCTCGGATTGCCATCTTGCAGGCACCAATGCCATAGTGGTGCGTGAGGACTTCGCCACCCGGCATCCGGAGATCGTGACCAAGATACTTGAACAGTACAAAAAAGCTGCCGAGTTCATTCCCGATATGGACTACGGAACCAAGGCTTTCCTGGCGGACGGGCTTTCCGTGGATATAAACCAGCTGGACAGCATCATTCCCAAGTTCCGGTACACGGTCATCATCACCAAGGAAGACACCGACGCCCTAAACGACACCATCAGATTTTTGAACAACAAGAACCTCCTTCGCATGAACTACGACATCACCCAAAGGTGCAACAGCTCGTACTATCCGGGGTTCTAAATACAGAAAATGGCTATATACGCCGGACACGGACTTTTAACTGTGCCCGGCGTTAAAACTGTGGTATACTGTCCTGATAAACTTAAAAGAACAGGGGAAATTATGCTGCCCGATAGATTTAAAGCCAGGATGGAAAAGCTCCTGGGAGAAACTGAATACAAGGCTTTTGAGGCTTCTTTTGACACGGAGGATGAGAGGCACCACGCCCTTCGCATGAACACTCTGAAGGTGGAGGATACAGGCGCCGGCAGAGTCCTTGCGTTTGCTTTGGGAAAAGAGGCGGAAAGCATCCCCTGGGAGAAAAGAGGCTTTTACTACGAAGGAGATGCTGCTCCCGGAAAACACCCCTACCACGAGGCGGGGCTTTACTATATCCAGGAACCAAGCGCAATGGCGCCTGTAAGCTTTCTTGATCCAAAGCCCGGGGACAGAGTACTTGACCTTTGCGCAGCTCCCGGAGGAAAGTCCACCCAGATAGCAGACAGGCTCTCCGGAGAGGGACTTCTTGTAACCAATGAGATAAACAGGGACAGGGCAAAGATCCTTTCCCTTAATATAGAAAGAATGGGCATTGGAAACGCCCTTGTATTAAATGAGGATTCTGCGCACCTTGCCGATGTGTTTGAGGGTTACTTTGACAAGATCCTTGTGGATGCCCCCTGCTCAGGGGAAGGAATGTTTAGAAAAAACGAGGCGGCATTTTCCGAATGGAGCGAAGAAAACGTAAAGCTCTGCGCAGCAAGGCAGGAAGAGATCCTTGATAATGCGGCAAAAATGCTCCTTCCCGGCGGAAGGCTGGTTTATTCCACCTGCACTTTTGCGCCTGAGGAAAACGAGGAGAACGTTTTCAAATTCCTTATGAAACATCCGGATTTCCATGTGGCAAGCGTTGAGCTTGTAGGCGGCATGGAGAACGGAAGGGCGGAGTTTATCTCGGAAGAGGTAAAGGATGCATGTAAAAAGAATTTGCTGAGTGCAGAGAATTCGGGAAATACAGATAGCACGGATTATGAGACAAATGTAGAGAATGCGGAAAATATTGTGGACGCGGGAAGCGTGGAGTGTGCTGAAAACGTGGAGCGCGCTCTGGCTGAAATCTCCCGCAGCGTAAGGCTCTGGCCTCACAAGGTAAGAGGCGAGGGGCATTTTTTGTGCGTATTTGAAAGAGAAGGAAGCTCCGATAAAGAGGGAAACAGGAGCTATATTCCCGGTGGAAAGTTTATAAGAGCGAAGAAAGATATGACTGCGCCTTACGAGGAATTCTGCAAGGAGACCTTGGTTGAGGGTACGAAACTACCCGGCGCCTTCCTAAAATTCGGCGACCAGCTTTATATTGCGCCTGAGGACATGCCCTCTATCATGGGGCTTAAGGCCCTGAGGCCGGGACTGCACCTTGGGACAGTTAAAAAGGACAGATTTGAGCCATCCCATGCGCTGGCTCTTCATATAAGAAAAGAGGATGTGAAGCTGAGCATTGACCTCTCGTCAGACTCTGCTGAGATAAGGCAGTTCTTGAATGGACAGACACTGCGGTTTTCAGGCGATCAGCATCCTGAGCTTAAAGATAAAAAAGGCTGGTGCCTTGTCCTGTGCGACGGCTATAGCATAGGATGGGGGAAGCTTGCGGGGGGTATGCTCAAAAACCATTATCCGAAGGGACTTAGGATCAATTACTAAGAGAGCATAATCACAAAATAACCAAATGACTAATAATACAAAGAATTCAAAGGACACACCATGCGTAGACTCCTGATATACCTAAAAGATTATAAAAAAGAAACCTTCCTGGGTCCGCTGTTTAAGCTGCTGGAGGCCTCTTTTGAACTGATGGTGCCGCTTGTCATCGCATCCATGATCGATAAGGGCATAGCAAATGCTGATGAGAGCCATATCATAAAGATGGCCCTCATCCTTCTTTTGCTGTGCGCAGTTGGATTTGGAAGCGCTGTTACGGCGCAGTTTTTTGCGGCAAGGGCGGCGGCAGGTTTTGCCAAAAAGGTAAAGAGAGCTCTTTTTGACAACATACAAAAGCTTTCCTTTGCAGATATGGACAGAGTGGGCACTTCTGCCATGATCACCAGGATGACCAGCGATATGAACCAGGTGCAGCAGGGCGTCAACATGACCATAAGGCTGCTCCTTCGCTCACCAATGGTGGTGTTCGGAGCCCTTATCATGGCATTTACCATTGATGCCAGGATCGCCCTGATCTTTCTTGTTACCATCATCCTTTTGTTTGCGGTGGTGGGACTTATCATGGGCTGGAGCATCCCCAGATACGGCCACATCCAGAGCGGCCTTGACAAGGTCCTTATGCTCACAAGAGAAAACCACACAGGCGTAAGGGTTATCAGAGCCTTTGGCCTTGAAAAGGATGAAAAAGACAGATTCCATAATGAAAACGATATACTTGAAAACCTCCAGGAGCATGTGGGAAAGATCACAGCTTTATTAAATCCCGTGACCTTTGCGATATTAAATCTTGCGGTGGTGATCCTTATCTACAGAGGCGCCATCTATGTAAATACAGGCGAGCTGACACAGGGCCAGGTTGTAGCTCTTTACAACTACATGGCGCAGATCCTGGTGGAGCTTATAAAGTTTGCAAACCTCATCATCACTGTAACCAAGGCGGTGGCTTCCGGAAACAGGATCTCGGAGCTTTTGGAGCTGACACCTTCCATGAAGGACGGGGAGGCAAAAGAGTTTGCAGCATCCGATGAAACAGTACGATTTGACCACGTCTTCCAAAGATATGAGAAAGACAGTGAGGATTCTTTATCCGATATATCTTTTACCGCGAAAAAAGGCCAGAAGATCGGCATCATAGGCGGAACGGGAAGCGGCAAGTCAACGCTTATAAACCTTATCCCCAGATTTTATGATGTAAAAGAGGGCGCTGTGTACGTTAATGGCAGGAACGTCAAAGACTACAGGCAGGACTTTCTTCGTGAGCATATCGGCATTGTGCCTCAGAAGGCGGTTCTTTTCCACGGAACCATAAGAGATAACCTTAAATGGGGCAAAAACGATGCAACAGATGAGGAAATCTACGAAGCACTCAAGACCGCTCAGGCCTATGAGATCGTCATGGGAAAAGAGGGCGGACTTGATGCGAAAGTTTCCCAGGGAGGAAAGAACTTCTCCGGAGGCCAGAAACAGAGGCTTACCATAGCAAGAGCCCTGGTAAGACATCCTGAGATACTGATCCTGGACGATTCCGCCTCGGCCCTTGACTATCTGACAGACAAAAACCTTCGAGAAGCAATAGCAGCTATGGACAATCCCCCTACGACCTTTATCGTATCCCAGAGGACGTCTGCGGTTCAAAACTGCGACATCATCATCGTCCTTGAGGATGGCCATGTGGCGGGCATGGGAAAGCACGAAGAGCTTCTTGATACCTGCGAACTCTACAGGGAGATCTACGACTCCCAGTTTAAAAAGGAGGGCGCGGTATGAAAAAGTCTACGCTTAAAAAAGTCCTGAAATACGCAGGAAAATACAGGGCTTTGATATACATATCCATGGCTCTTTCGGTTGTATGCGCGCTACTGTCTCTTTATATCCCAATCCTTGCGGGAGGCGCAATAGACTGCCTTTTTGGGAAGGGAGAGGTTGACCTTAACGGAGTTAAACAGATCCTTATAAAGATAATCATCAGTATCGCTGTGACAGCTCTTTGCCAGTGGTACATGAACAGGATAAACAACCGCGTGACCTACAGGGTTGTGAGGGATGTGAGGACGGCTGCCTTTGACAGGCTGCAGATCCTGCCCTTTGAATATATGGACCGCATGCAGACGGGAGATATCGTATCAAGGATTATCGCGGATGTTGATATGTTCGCGGACGGCCTTTTGATGGGCTTTTCACAGCTCTTTACGGGGGTCGTGACTATAATCGGAACCCTTTGCTTTATGTTCTATCTGAATTTCAGGATAGCCCTTGTGGTCGTTGTGCTGACGCCTTTGTCCCTGCTACTTGCAAGGTTTATCGCAACCAGGTCCTTTAAGCTCTTTAAAAAGCAGGGAAGCGACAGGGCGGAGCAGACGGCCTTTGTGGATGAGATGATAGGAAACCTTTCTGTAGTGAAAGCTTTTTCTCATGAAGATGAGAACATGGCTGTTTTTGATGACATAAACGAAAGGCTTGAAAAGACCGGCGTCATGGCGACTTTCGTATCATCCCTTACAAACCCCGGCACCAGATTTATCAACAACATCGTCTACGCCGCAGTTGCGCTCTTTGGATCCTTTAACTGTATCGCAGGGGGCATGAGCGTCGGCGGACTTACGATATTTTTAAGCTATGCAAACCAGTACACCAAGCCCTTTAACGAGATCTCAGGGGTTATAACTGAGCTTCAAAACGCCCTTGCCTGCGCAGAAAGAGTCTTTGCCCTCATAGAAGAGGAGCCTGAAAAGGCTGATGACAAGGTAGCTCCCGAGGACTTTACCGCAAAGGGAGAAGCTCTTTTTACAGAGGTTGCATTTTCCTATGACAAGTCAAAGAGCCTTATCGAGGACCTTTACCTTGATATAAAGAAGGGCCAGAGAGTTGCCATCGTAGGCCCTACGGGAAGCGGCAAGACTACGCTGATAAATCTCATCATGCGTTTTTATGATGTTGACAGAGGTAGTATACTGATCGATGGCCATGATATAAGGAGCCTTAAGAGAAAAGACCTAAGAAAGAGCATAGGCATGGTGCTGCAGGAAACCTGGCTAAGAAGCGGTACCGTAAGGGATAATATAACCCTTGGAAGAGAGGGCTATTCAGGCGATGAGATAATCGCTGCGGCAAAGAAAGCCCACGCCCACAGCTTTATCAAAAGGCTTCCCAATGGATACGATACCGTTATCTCTGAAAACGGAGGGAATCTCTCCCAGGGCCAGAAACAGCTCCTTTGCATAACAAGAGTCATGCTGGATATTCCGCCAATGCTGATATTGGATGAAGCGACCTCTTCAATTGATACCATGACGGAGATAAGGATACAGAAGGCCTTTAACAGGATGATGGATGGAAGGACCAGTTTTATCGTAGCTCACAGGCTTTCGACCATCAGGGAAGCGGACATCATACTTGTTATGAAGGACGGACACATTATTGAAAAGGGAGACCACGAGAGCCTTCTTGCGAAGAAGGGCTTTTACTACGAGCTCTACAACTCACAGTTTGCGTAGAACGAACCTAAATATTTTGAAAAGTGTAGAAAAGACATACTAAAATGCGATAAAATCTTATAAGAAGTTCTTTTCCGGAGGATATATATGGAAAACAATATGAATCAAAGACCTGTATTCGTAACAGGACACAAGAATCCCGATACGGATTCCATCTGTGCCGCCATCTGCTACGCGAACCTGAAAAACAAGGTCTTCGGAGGCAGTTACATAGCCTGCAGAGCAGGGCACCTGAATGAAGAGACCCAGTTTGTGCTCTCTCATTTTGGCGTGGATGTGCCTGCATATATAAAAGACGTACGTACCCAGGTGAGGGATATGGAGATCAGAAGGCTGGACGGAGTTCCTTCCAACCTGTCCCTTAAAAACGCATGGGCGAGAATGAGGGATGCGGACGTTGTGACACTGTGCGCAACGGAAGGGGACGTGCTGTCGGGAATCGTTACAACCAACGATATCGTTGAGACATATATGGACGTTATCGATCCTCATATCCTGTCGCAGGCAAAGACCTCTTACAGGAACATCGTTGAGACCCTGGACGGCGAGCTCATCGTAGGTGATATCGACGAGGAGCTTACAAGCGGCAAGGTGGTAATAGCTGCGGCAAGTCCCGAGATGATGGAAAACGTCATTGAAAAGGGCGACGTGGTCATCCTTGGAAACCGTTATGAGACCCAGCTTTGCGCCATCGAGATGGAAGCTGCCTGCATCATTGTCTGCGAGGGAGCTGAGGTTGCAAGGACCATCCAGACTCAGGCAAAAGAGCACGGGACCAAGATCATCACAACGGCCCATGATACTTTTGTGGTGGCAAGGCTCATAAATCAGAGTATGCCTATTGAGCACATTATGAAAAAAGACAATCTGGCGTGCTTTCACATGGACGATTATATAGAGGATATCCAGGAAGTAATGGCTTCCATGAGGCACAGATACTTCCCGGTTCTTGATAAGAACGAGCATTACATCGGTATGATCAGCCGAAGGAATTTCCTGGGTGCTCACAAAAAGCAGCTGATCCTTGTGGATCACAATGAAAAGAATCAGGCAGTTAACGGAGCTGATGCTGCGGATATATTGGAGATCGTAGATCACCACAGGCTTCGCACCATCGAGACCTCGGGACCTGTATTTTTCAGAAATCAGCCCCTTGGCTCCACCTGTACCATTATCTATCTCATGTACAAGGAGTACGGAGTAGAGGTTGATAAGACTACGGCAGGGCTTCTCCTTGCAGCTATATTGTCGGATACTCTTATGTTCAGATCACCTACCTGCACCGCGGTTGATAAAAAGGCAGGTGAGGAGCTTGCGGCTATCGCAGGCATCGACTACGAGGAGTTTGCAAAAGAGATGTTCCATGCGGGATCAAATCTTGGAGATAAGACTGCGGATGAGATCCTTCATCAGGATTTCAAGAAGTTCACCGTTGATGATATGAACATCGGAATCGGCCAGATCAATTCCATGAGCGCGGAAGAGCTAGTGGAGATAAAGCAAAAGATCATGCCTGAGCTTAAGGCAGCAGCTGAAAAAGACGGCCTTGATATGCTGTTTTTCATGCTCACAAATATCATCGAGGAGTCCTCGGAAGTTATCTACTCCGGAAACAAGGCTCTTCATACACTTAACAGTGCATTTGGACTTAGTACAGAGGGTGACGTGGTGATACTCCCCGGAGTTGTATCAAGAAAGAAACAGCTCCTTCCTGCACTTGTTGAGACACTTCAGCAGTAAGGCATCATATTTTTATCAAGGCATTTTTATATAGGCTTTAATTTTGGGGGTTACTTATGGATAAGGGAATGGAAGAGCTAAGGAAGGCTCTTTTTCACGAGATAGGAAGGGTCTACGGACCTCTTCAGGGACAGGGTATCAG
>JAILOW010000033.1 GCA_024690635.1 Butyrivibrio sp. | reverse complement strand
TCTATATCTCTTTTATCCTTGTCCTTAAAATGATATCGCCTGACAAGCTGCTCAAGGCAGGCCTCATCAAGCGACACATCAAGCGGTATGAAATTCATTATTCCTCATTTCCTTCCGCAAGAATACTGTCCATCAGGTCGTAGATCTCATCCCTTCCGGCCTTGCTGAGTGCTGAATAGGGATAGATAGAAACCTCCTTGGGAAGTCCCAGTCCCTGCCTAAGCATGTTAAGATGCTTTTCCATCTGTGTCTTTTTTATCTTGTCAGCCTTGGTTGCAATGATGACAGGCTGAAAGCCCTGATGCACGATCCATTTGTACATCTGAACATCATTGGCAGAGGGCTCATGCCTTATATCTATCAGCAAAAAAACTCTTCGAAGCTGCCTTGAGGAATGGAGATACCTCTCAACCATCCTGCCCCACTGCTCCTTGACCTTTTCGGAAACACGTGCAAAGCCGTACCCCGGAAGGTCCACCAGATAAAACTGTCCGTTTATATTGTAATAGTTGATGGTCTGAGTCTTGCCCGGTTCCTGGGAAGTTCTGGCATAGTTCTTGCGGTTCATAAGACCGTTTATGAGAGAGCTCTTTCCCACATTACTCTTTCCCGCAAAAGCAAACTCCGGAAGCTGATTATCAGGGAGCGTGCTGGTAATTCCGCAGACCGTCTCCAGATTTACATTCTTTATTACCATGGGATATGATTCCTTTCCGATCAAATACCACAAAATTTCAACTCATTTTACCACGAAAGAGATTCCTTCGCCATGAAAAGAAATATCACTTCCCGACCCATAATTAATAATTAAATTTTAATAAATACCACAGAAATTTAACCGTTTCGGGAAGTTATCTATATTAAAATATATATGTATGCGGTTTATTGAACACGATAGGAGATTGTATATGGCAAATGAATTCGAATCATTAGTTTTTACCAACGACAATTGCGTTGGCTGCCACAAATGTATCAGCGCCTGCAGCTGCATGGGTGCCTGTGTCTCCTCCAATCCTGACGAAAACGGCGTATCAAGGATCAAAGTTGACGGCACAAAGTGTATTTCCTGCGGCGCCTGCTTTGATGTGTGCGAGCATGACGCCAGAGAGTACAACGACGACACCGAAAGATTCTTTGAAGATCTCAAAAAGGGTGTCAAAATCTCACTTCTCATTGCTCCCGCCTTCCTTGCGGATTATCCCAGGGAATACGAGTCTGTTCTCGGCGGCCTGAAAAAGCTGGGCGCAAACAGGCTTATCAGCGTTTCATTTGGCGCGGACATCACAACCTGGGCCTACATCAATTATATTCAGAAATACAACTTCCTTGGCGGCATTTCCCAGCCATGCCCTGCTGTTGTAGGCTACATCGAAAGATATCAGCCTGAGCTTCTTCCAAAGCTCTTCCCGGTTCAGAGCCCCATGATGTGTGCTGCCATCTATGCAAAAAAGGTCATGGGCATAACCGACAAGCTGGCATTCATAAGCCCTTGTATAGCCAAAAAAATGGAGATCGACGATCCCAACAACCACGGCTATGTGAGCTATAACGTAACCTTCAATCATCTTATGAAATATGTAAAAGACCATGGCATCTCCGGAAGTCCTGTTTCCGATGAGATCGAGTATGGTCTTGGTTCCATATATCCCATGCCCGGCGGACTTAAAGACAATGTCTACTGGCTCCTTGGAAGTGATGCCTTCATCAGACAGATCGAGGGCGAAAAGCATATGTATCACTTTATTCAGAGAAACGCCGACAGGATCAAAAACGGAAAGACTCCTTTCCTGTTTATTGATGCCCTTAACTGCAGATGCGGATGTATCTCAGGAACAGGAACAGATCCCAAGATCACGGGTAATGACGATCCTCTTTACAACCTCCACGAAATTCAGGAGCGGGTAAAGAAAAACACAAAAAAGAGCCCATGGTCGAGACCTCTATCTCCCGAAAAGCGCCTTGCCGCTCTCAACAAGCAGTTTAAAGACCTGAATCTTGATGATTATCTGAGAAAATACACAGACAGATCAAAGACCTGCGCTCACAGAATTCCTTCAGAGTCAGAGCTTAATGAGATATTTAACACCATGAACAAGCATGACGCCGAGTCCCGCAGGATCAACTGCTCAGGTTGCGGCTACGCCACCTGTAAAGATATGGCTACATCCATATTCAACGGCTTCAACCACAAGTCCAACTGTGTTCACTACCTCAAGAGCCTTGTTGAAATAGAAAAGAAAGAAGCTCAGGAGCTTGTAGAATCCAAGCACACAGAGCTTGATAAGCAGAAACAGAGCATCCTGGATGCGATCAATTCCATAAACGATCACTTCATCTCTGTAAATACCACCATGCACGAGATAAGCACCGGCAATAACGACAACGCGGGACAAAGCTCAGCAATTTCCGATGACATGGCCAATGTTGCGGACTTCTGTAACAAAGTAAACGATTCCATGGGCAAGATCACTGCCTATCTGGATGAGCTTGAATCAAACAACAAAAAGGTTGTGGAGATCGCAAACCAGACCAACCTTCTTGCTCTTAATGCCGCCATTGAGGCTGCACGTGCAGGAGATGCAGGAAAAGGCTTTGCGGTAGTTGCCAACGAGATCAATGATCTTGCCGCAGACTCCAAGACCACCGCTCAAAACAGCGGAGAAGCAAACGAGAACATTAAAAACGCCATGGAGGGCATTATAACCGAGACTTCAGATCTTTTGAACATCGTTAATCAGGTTAACGAAAAGATCCAGGCTCTCGCAACTTCTTCAAAAGACATTTCAACTTCCACCGACAGCCTTGCAGAAACGATGGAAAAAGTAAGAGAAGAAGTAGAAAGCCTCGCCTCCAGGGAATAAGAAGACGTGAGGATATGCTATGCAGTATGTTGTAACAGTTGTTGATGATGACATCACTATGATAACCGCTATCAGAGGTGTTCTTACAAAAAGCGGCATGAAAGTCGTGCCTCTTACCAGCGGAAATGCCCTGCTAAAATACATTTCCGCCAACACTCCGGATCTTATACTTTTGGATTACATGATGCCGGAGATGGATGGTATAAGCACCTTTGAGAACCTGCGGAAAACCGAAGAAGAGTTGGGAAAGCGCCAGGTCCCCGTGATCTTTATGACAGGCGAAGATAACCGTGACACCGAGGAAAGAGCTCTTGCCCTTGGTGCCATGGACTTTATCAGAAAGCCCTTTGTCCCCAACGTTCTCTCGCTGCGCGTAACTCATTGCATTGAGCTTGTAAGGCTCCAGAACGATCTTTCAAAAGAAGTAAAAAGAAAGACCAAAGAAAACGAGGAGCTTTTCCTTGGTATCGTAAAAAGTCTTGCGGCTGCCATCGATGCAAAGGACACCTACACCAACGGCCACTCTGTGCGCGTTGCCCAGTATTCCAGGGAGATTGCCCAAAGAGCCGGCTACGACGAGGACATGCAGGAAAGGATCTACATCACAGGTCTTTTGCATGACGTTGGAAAAATAGGCATCCCCGATACCATCATCAATAAAGAAGGCGGTCTTACCGACGAGGAATTTGCCATCATAAAAACACACCCGGAAAAGGGTTCAAAGATCCTTTGCAGCATAAGGGAAATGCCGGAGCTTCCAATCGGTGCCAGATGGCATCATGAAAGATACGACGGCACAGGCTATCCGGAAGGACTTGTGGGTGATAAGATCCCGGAAGAAGCCAGGATCATCGCGGTAGCAGATTCCTATGATGCCATGACCAGCAACCGAAGCTACAGAAATAGTCTTCCACAGGATGTTGTCAGAAGTGAGATCGAAAGAGGCCGGGGAACCCAGTTTGATCCTCAGTTTGCAGATATCATGCTGCAGATGATAGACGAAGATACAGAATACAAAATGCGCGAGATACGCGAAGAATAAAAAAGAATGTCGCTTGCGACATTCTCGCGCCGAGCGCGGTTGCTGAAGGCAACATGTTCCTATCGCGCGAGTGCGCATCCATAGCGGAGCGCTTTTCATGATATAGGAATTTCGGAGAAATTTCCTATATCATGAAACAACGCCCCTTCTTATATAAAAGAAGGGGCGCTGTTTTATTTATTTTGCAGGTTTTAATTTCTTTTGTTCCTTGCCTCTTACAATAAGGGGCTGGCTGGTGCCGTCTACGCAGGCCTCTGTAATGACACATTCCTCAATGGTATCATCCGAAGGAATCTGGTACATTACATCCATCATAGCCTTTTCCATAATGGAGCGAAGTCCTCTGGCTCCCGTCTCACGCTCGTAGGCCATCTCCGCGATCCTTGAAACCGCATCATCTTCAAAGGTAAGGCGAACATCGTCAAAATCAAAGAGCTTCTGATACTGCTTTACCAGAGCATTTCTGGGCTCTGTGAGTATCCTTATAAGAGCTTCCTTGGAAAGCCCCTCTAAAGTCACGGTAATAGGCACACGTCCCACAAACTCGGGGATAAGTCCAAACTTTACAAGATCCTGAGGAGTAACCTCTTTTAATACCTCTCCTATCTCACGCTCGGACTTGTCAGCAATCTCAGCATTAAATCCGATGGAGTTGCGGTCAAGTCTTGCCTCAACGATCTTGTCCAGACCGTCAAATGCTCCACCGCAGATAAAGAGGATATTGCTGGTATCGATCTGGATAAGCTCCTGGTGAGGATGCTTTCTTCCTCCCTGAGGAGGAACACTTGCAATGGTTCCCTCTACTATCTTAAGAAGTGCCTGCTGAACGCCTTCTCCGGAAACGTCTCTGGTGATGGATACGTTCTCGCTCTTTTTGGTGATCTTGTCAATTTCGTCGATATAAACGATACCGTACTGAGCTCTTTCAATATCGTAGTCCGCATTCTGAATGAGCTTGAGCAGAATGTTCTCAACATCCTCGCCCACATAGCCTGCCTCTGTAAGAGTTGTGGCATCAGCTATGGCAAAAGGCACGTTGATGATCTTGGCAAGTGTCTGTGCCAGATATGTCTTACCTGAACCTGTAGGTCCAATCATGATGATGTTACTCTTCTGGAGTTCCACCTCATTTTTGTCCTCGCTCTTGGGAGCAAGAACTCTCTTATAATGGTTGTAAACAGAAACCGCCAGAACCTTCTTGGCTTCATCCTGTCCGATAACATACTCATCAAGGAAGTTCCTGATCTCAACAGGTTTCAAAAGATTGATCTGCTGGGCCTGTCCGCTGACGGGCTCATCCTCAAACTCTTCCTCGATAATGTCCGCGCAGATATCCACACACTCATCGCAGATATATACTCCTGCGGGACCTGCTATCAATTTTTTTACCTGATCCTGTGTCTTGTTGCAAAAAGAGCACCTGATCTCTCCGGAATTCTTTCCTGCCATTTCTTCTCCTAAAATAAAACAGTCAACAATTACTTCTTATCGTCTTTTTCTCTGGGACGATTTTCAACGATGGAATCGATGATACCGTAGTCAAGAGCTTCCTGGGCTGTCATCCAGTTGTCACGCTCGGTATCTGCAGCCACCTGCTCGAAAGGCTTCCCTGTGTTTTCAGAGAGCATTCTGTTCATCTTTTCTTTTGTTCTGATGATGTGTTTGGCTGCGATCTCGATCTCAGTAGCCTGACCCTGTGTTCCACCAAGAGGCTGGTGGATCATGATCTCGGCATTGGGAAGAGCCATTCTCTTGCCCTTTGCTCCGCCTGCAAGGATGAATGCGCCCATGCTGGCTGCCATACCTATGCAGATAGTGCTGACATCACACTTGATGTAATGCATGGTATCGTAAATAGCCATACCGGATGTGATCTCGCCTCCGGGGCTATTGATGTACATATGAATGTCCTTGTTGGGATCCTCAGCCTCAAGGAAAAGAAGCTGTGCCACAACAATGCTTGCTGATGTGGAGTTTACCTCCTCACCAAGGAATACGATTCTTTCTTTTAAAAGCCTTGAGTAGATATCATAAGATCTCTCACCACGGCTGGTCTGTTCAATGACGTAAGGTACTAAACTCATTTTTTTCTCCTTCTATCAGTTTATCGGTCATGCTCCAAACAAACTAAACCACTACAACGAAAATATGCATAACCTATTATATTATAAAGCCAAATACCGCAATTGACAAATGCAAGGGAGCTAAAGAGCGCTGTTTCAGTACATGGCAGCGTAGTTGTATTCAAGATTTGTAAGCTGGGTATCCAGCCACTCTTTCATCATATCGATCTCTTCCCTGTAATCCTCAAGTCCGCACATCTCGGGAAGCATAAACTCAGTATTATCCTGTTCCCAGTTGTAATACTCATTGGCAAGCTCATTGCCATAGGTCTCATAGGCTTCTTCGATCTTTTGGTCCATGTGCTCCCTGATCCCGTCCTTTCTCTCAAAGAAGGAATCCAGATACCTTGCTCTGAACTCAGGCATTTCCATAAGAGCGCTGTATAGATAATTGTACTGGCAGATAACACCCTCAGCCTTTATTCCAAGTCCTCCAAAGGTCAGATCGCAGTCCCAGATGCAGGGAAACTCCATCTTTTCTCCGGCTCTTTTGCACATAAACACGCTGGCCTTGGCAACGTCCGGATTTCTGATGATATCCTCTGTCATAAAATAGTCTATAAAAGAATCTATATCTATGAGGCTGTCCACCTTTTCATACTCGCCAAGCTTTGCAAGTACGTACACCGTATCTATGTAATCCCTCATGTAGTCCAGATCTCTTTTGCCCAGATTGGCAGGAGATTTAACGGAATACGTGATATTGTTGTATCTGCTCCAGAACCAGTAGACATCCTCGCCTTCAGGTTCCTGCTCACCAAGCCTGTAGTCCTGTTCCACAAGATAATCGGTCTCAGCAGGGCTCATGCCCACCTTGTCGTTTATGTCCACACGGTCCTTGCCAACGCTGATCTGATCAGTAAGAGCATAGACTCCTATGTAGACATCATTGATATAGAGGTCCACATACCTGTAAATAGGCGTAAATTTCTCACCATCCGTCAAATAATCATAAAGGTCATAGGCCACATAATTGTGGATCTGGGTGCCGTCCATGTAATTGGCAAGAAGCGCCCAGGATTTGTCAGGACTGCTGCCAAAAAGACCCTGTCCCGAAATGAACTTTATCTTGAAAGGCTTCTTTTCATAGGCAGCCGTCCAGTTTCCGCGGATCCTTATCTGTGCAGGTTCTTTGGAAAGACTGTAACCCTCACAATTGGAAAGACTTATATGACAGTCGCTGTATTCCTTTGAAAGAAGATAATTTTTGGAAAGAGCAATGTCCACTCTGGGAAGAGTGCTGGCCTCCGGCTCGTTTATCTCCAGATCGTCGTAGTTCACCGTCCCGGCGTCATGTACATCATCGCTGTACCAAAAATCTGTCTTTTCAAGCTCAAGCTCATCTTCTATGTCAGCAAGATTCCTTCCAAGCGTAGCCTCCAGATATTTCTCCATGGATCCCGCCTTGTCAAAACGGTCCCCACCTCAGACTCATGCTTTTTTGATGCTGCAAAAAAGAGAAGCCCAAGTCCTATGCAAAATGCTGTTATGATGATCACTTTTTTAGCTTTGCTACTCATGATCCCTCGAATATTAACACACAGCCCCCATAGAGAATGAATCTCCATGGAGGCCGGTTAATTGCAATCTAACTGTTAAAAAGAGATCAAGCCTCTTCTTCAGTCTTCTTTTTTCTTGTTCTCTTAGGCTTCTCTTCGCCTTCTGCAGTCTCAGCAGCTGCCTTCTTGGTTGTAGTCTTCTTGGCAGTTGTCTTCTTGGACTTTTCCTCACCCTCTGCATCTGCAGCCTTCTTGGTTGTTGTCTTCTTGGCTGTAGTGGTCTTGGTTGCAGTCTTCTTGGCAGCCTTCTTTGCGCCTTCCTTTACGTTCTCAACAAGGAAGTCTGCAGCCTTCTGAACAGCGAGATCATCCTTCATCTGCTTCTGCTCTTCTTCGCTCATAAGCTCTTTAAGCTTATCAAGCTCCATTCTGTACTGGCCGGCCATCTTCTCAAGCTCTGCCTGGAACTCTTCCTCAGTAACCTCGATCTTTTCCTTGGCTGCAACTGCCTCAAGTACAAGTCTTGACTTGATGCGGTCGATAGCCTGAGGCTTAACCTGCTCAAGCATCTTGTCTACAGTGTTGCCTGTGTACTGAAGGTACTGATCGATGTTCATGCCCTGCATCTGAAGTCTCTGAGCGAACTCGTTGACCATCTGTCTCTGCTGGGTCTCAACCATAGCCTCGGGAAGCTCCATCTCAGCGTCTTCGATGACAGCTCTGACAACAGCGTCCTCTCTCTTAGCCTTCTCTTCGTTCTCTTTTCTGGTCTCAAGCTTCTTCTTGAGATCTTCCTTATACTCAGCGAGAGTATCAAACTCTGATACATCACTTGCGAACTCGTCATTAAGCTCAGGAAGCTCTTTTGCTCTGATGGTATTGATCTTGCACTTGAAGGTTGCGTCCTTGCCTGCAAGCTCCTCTGCCTGATAGTCCTCAGGGAACTTAACGTTTACGTCGCCTTCCTGACCAACCTTAAATCCGATGAGCTGCTCCTCGAATCCGGGGATGAATGCACCTGAACCGATAGTAAGGGGATAATCTGTTCCCTTGCCACCCTGGAATGCAACACCGTCAACAAATCCCTCGAAATCAAGGTTTACGATATCGCCGTCCTGAACTGCTCTGCCTGTAACATCAACTGTACGGGCATTCTGACTTCTCTGCTTGTCGATCTCAGCATCAACCTCTTCGTCTGTAACTGTGAGGTCCATAGCCTCTACCTCGATGCCCTTGTATTTGCCAAGCTTAACCGGAGGCTTAAGAGCTACTTCTGCAGTAAAGATGAATTCCTTGCCTGCCTCGATCTGCTCAACGTCGATCTTGGGAGAAGAAACAACGTCCTCGCCGCACTCTGTAGCTGCCTTGGGGTACTCAGACTCGATAAGTTCGTTGGCAGCATCCTCATAGAATACTCCCTTGCCGTACATCTGCTCGATCATCTTACGAGGGGCTTTGCCCTTACGGAATCCGGGAATCTGGATCTTACCCTTGTTCTTGTTGTAAGCACTCTGTAAAGCCTTCTCAAAATCCTCGGCAGAAACCACGATCCTGAGCTTAGCCATGCTGTTCTCAAGCTTCTCAACTGTTACGCTCATTATTTTGTATCTCCTTTAAAAAATGTTTATATAAAGAGCCTTAACCGGCCCTTCTTTGCCATATAGGCACAGTTGCTAAAGGATTATAACATAACATTCCCAAAAATTCTACCTATAAAATGGAATTAATACAAAAACGCGGAAACTCTGGAATTTGTCGAGGTTTCCAAAAATAAAAAAAATATAAATTTCGATAAAAAGCTAATAAAAAACGCATAAACAGCCGACATAAGTAGTATAATGGGTTTTGCACAATTATATTATTATAAAACACTCATTAGTTATCATTTTTTTGTCAAAAAAATATAATACACGGAGGCATACTTATGGCAAAAGAAAACTCACAAAAAAAAGCAAAAGCAGGAGGCGTCAGCTTTAGTAACAGCATAAAGACGAGACTTATCGCGATTATGCTGGCAGTAGCCATTGTGCCTCTTGTGATTGCAATCGCAGTCAGCTACAAAACTTCTACTGCAAAAGCTACATCAGATGCTATCGACGCTCTTGCCTGGCAGTCACGTTACATCACAACCGAGTTTGAAAACGTCGTAGCAAAAAACTACGTAGCAATCGAGTCTGTAGCCGCAGCACCTTCTACTATTTCTTTCATGGCTAATCCCACAGACCCCAATCTTGCAGCAAAGACTCTCTCCTACCTCAATACCATTGATACAAACCTTGGCGACGGCAACATCACCGTTCTGACAGGCGCCGACGGCATGCAGGTTCTCAGAGCTACAGGTAAGCTCGTTGATGTAGGCAAAAGAGATTACTTCATAAAGGCTATGGGCGGACAGTCAAACGTTTCAGACGTTATTACATCCGCTTCAACAGGTGCAAGACAGTGTACATTTGCAGCTCCCATCAGAGGCGAGGACGGAACAGTAGTAGGTATCGTTCAGAGAAACTACGATCTTAATGAATTCCATAAGTTCCTCGAAAAAGCAGCCAAGGATGCCTTCATTGCAGATACAACAGGTCTTGTTGCAGCACATTCACAGTATGAGATCACTGCTGATAATGAAGATGACAGAAGCAAATCCATATTCATGACCAGCGGTCTTGACAGCGGCAATTACTCAGCAGACACAGGCCGTGGATACAAGGCAGTTATGGCTTACTACAAATCTCCCACAACAGGATGGAGAGTTGTAAGTGCATCAGATACCAAGACTATTACTTCATCATCAAGATCAGCTGCTATCATTGTTGTTATCATCGGCGTTATCATGGCCATCCTCTCAGCAGTTGTTTCCTTCATCATGGCCAGAGCATTTACAGATCCCATCAAGGATGTCAGCGATTCACTTGAAGCCCTTTCAGAAGGCCACTTCAAAAAGATCACAAAGCATACAAACAGAAAAGACGAGTTTGGCAATATGATTAGCGACACAAACGCAGTTCTCGACAAGCTCAGCCAGATCGTTTCCAATATCAAGGGATCCGCTTCCAATGTAGGTGAGAGTTCAGACGAGCTTTCAGATATGGCTAATCAGATCTCACAGACAGCAGAGGACGTATCAAACGCAGTACAGGAAATCGCTTCAGGTGCTACACAGCAGGCCGACGAGATCCAGAACGCATCAGAGAACGTTGGACGTATCGGCGATGCAGTTGGTCACGTTCAGACTTCAACCGGTAACCTTTCAGAGCTTGCAGGCAAGATGAAAGAAGCTTCAGAGATTTCCAGCAACTCTCTTGCTTCCCTTCAGGATTCTTCCAGCGAGATGACAGCAAAGATCGACGAGATCTCAAGAACCATCTCCGCAACTCAGGAAGCCGTTGCAAATATCAATGGCAAGGTAGAAGGTATCGCTTCTATCGCTACACAGACAAACCTCCTGTCACTGAATGCTTCCATCGAGGCTGCAAGAGCAGGCGAAGCAGGAAAAGGCTTTGCGGTTGTTGCGGAAGAGATCGGCAAGCTTGCTGATGATTCCAAGCAGATGGCAGATGATATCAGAAAAGAGATGGATGTCCTCCTCGAGCAGTCCAAGGCTGCAGTTGATGCCGCTGAAGATGTAAGACAGGGCAACATGGATCAGCAGATGGCTCTTGGCGAGACACTGGATGCCGTAAATGGAATGCTTGGCGATATCGGCAGCACAGTTGGCGGTGTAGCACAGATCTCCGAGGGTGCAGACACCTGCGAGACTTCCAAGAATGCCGTTGTAGATGTTATGAGCGCACTCTCCGCTATTTCCGAAGAGAACGCAGCATCTTCAGAAGAGACCGGCGCTTCCATGCAGGAGCTCTCAGCAACTGTTACAACACTTGCAGGTTCAGCAAACAACCTCAAGGACATTGCAGACAAGCTCAATCAGGAAATGGCTTTCTTCAAATAATTCACATGATATTAAGGCCCTCCGCTTATGCGGGGGGCTTTTTTATTTTCTGCCGATGATGCGCGCTCATCACAGCCGCCGGTTTGTGCTATAATCTTATAGATGTGTTTTTCATAAAAAACCTACAAGGAGCGGCATATGAAAAAGATAAATCTGAAAAAATACACTGATTTCATAGTTAAAGAAACAACAGAGCTTTTAAACATCGACTCTCCCACAGGCTACACCGAAGAAGCAGCAGCCTGGGTTAAAAACGAGTTTGAAAAGCTCGGATTTAAGTCTACCATCACCAATAAAGGCGGAGTCATCGTAGACCTTACGGGAAAAGATAAAAAGAACGGTCTTCTTTTGGAAGCACATACCGATACCCTTGGCGGCATGGTGGCAACCGTCAAATCCAACGGACGCCTTGAGCTTACAAACCTTGGCGGTATGAACCCCAACAACGCCGAAGCCGAAAACGTAAGAGTTATCACCAAATTTGACGGCATCTACGAGGGAACCTTCCAGCTCAACAACGCTTCCATCCACGTTAACGGCGAATACAACGATACAAAGCGCGATTGGGACAAGTGCGAGGTTGTTCTTGATGAAGATGTTAAGACAAAAGAAGAAACCGAAAAGCTCGGCATCTCTGTCGGTGACATCGTATGCTTTGAGCCCAGAGTAAGAGTTACAAAAAGCGGATACATCAAGTCCCGCTTCCTCGATGATAAGTTAAGCGTAGGAATCCTTTTGGGATTTGCCAAGTACTTAAAAGATAATAAGATCACACCAAAGCGTGCTCTCTATGCCCACGTAACAGTATTTGAAGAAGTTGGTCACGGTGGCTGCGGAAATGTTCCCGAAGGCTGTACCGAGGCAATTTCAGTTGATATGGGCTGCGTAGGTGAAGGTCTTACCTGCACTGAAAAACAGGTTTCCATCTGTGCCAAGGACAGCGGTGGCCCTTACAGCTACTCTATAGTACAGGGACTTATAAAGGCTGCCAGGGACAGCGGCGCTGATTACGCAGTAGATATCTATCCTCACTACGGAAGCGACGTAGAAGCTACTCTTTTCGCAGGAAATGACTTAAGACACGGTCTCATCGGCGCAGGTGTATATGCTTCCCACGGTTACGAAAGAAGCCACAGAGACGGCGCAGAAAACGTATTAAGACTTCTTATACAGTACGCACTGTAAAACAAAAGTATATCGCGCGAGTGCGCATCCCGTTGCTGAGAATGCATAAAAAAGAAGCAGCCCAAAAGCTGCTTCTTTTTTATACTTTCTCAGCACTCATGTGCGCATTACTCCAAGCCGGATCTCCGGTCACATCCTCTTTAAACCAGGATGCCGGATTATAGGCTGCTGCCGAATCCTCATCGGGGAATTCAACCTCCGCAAGGATCCTTCCTGCAAATACCCCTTCAAAAACATCAAGCTCGATCTTTATATTTCCGCTTTTAAGTGCCTCTGCAACGCTTCCATGTGCCGTAAGGTATTCCGCATCAAAACCGTCCTCATTAAGGGGAATGATATATCTTTTTTTGGTGATTATATTGCCGTCGGCTTTTTTACAAAGATGCTCGTAGGCAGTGGCATCCAGCTCCATGTTATACTCTGTCTGCCCGATCCCTTCGCTGTCTTCTTTCCTGATCCCTTTATAGGTCATGTAGTAAACGTCGTCCTGCTGCCTAACCCTGATAGCCGGGCGAACATTCAGATAAGCCTGCTCGATCCTGTGAACTTCGTATGAATCAAGATCATCCGGAAGCTTTGCCACCGTAAATTTTCTCTCGATCTCTATTCCCATATCCTTCACCGCCTATATGATCATCTGTACACGATTTTAGCCGCCATTTCATCCGCAGCCTCATCTCCCATAAAGTGACCCATGATGGCAAGTGCAAAAGGAATCGCTGTTCCCATGCCACGGCTTGTGATGAAGTTTCCGTCAATTGTAACCTCATCCTCAGACACTATGGCCTTTCCAAGGTCGCCCTCGCATCCGGGATAGCAGCATGCTCCCATACCGTCCAAAAGTCCCATGCGACCGTAAACCGTAGGTGCTGCGCAGATTGCTGAGAGCATCTTCTTTTCACTGTTAAACTTTCTGATCTCCTCCTTAAGAGGTTCAAATCCGTACAGATTGGTGGTTCCGGGCTGTCCTCCGGGAAGAATGATCATATCAAGCTCTGAAAAGTCAAGATTTTCAAAAAGCTCGTCTGCCTCCACTTTGATACCATGGGAGCCCGTAACATCAAGCCTTCCCATTATGGAAGTCATAACTATTTCAATCCCCGCGCGGCGAAGCACGTCGACAACTGTCAGAGCTTCGATCTCCTCAAAACCATCCGCCAAAAAAATCGCTGTCCTTGCCATACCTTTTCCTCCTTATTATTTTCCTCTCTTAGCCGTAGACTCCCCTTCTATGAGTTCCCCGGGGAAAATAATGTGTCTGTGTCCTCTTTCCTTATCTATGATATCAAAAATAAGTCTCATGGTCTCTTTTGAAATATCTATAAGAGGCTGTCTGATTGTAGTAAGCCTGGGAACGCAAAACTGTGACAGCTCCTGTCCGTCAAATCCCGCAACACTCACATCCTCAGGTACTCTTATGCCTGCATCCGCAAGGGCGCGAAGCGCTCCTATAGCCAAAACGTCCGAGATACAGTAAAGAGCCGTAAACTCAACCCCCGAATCAATAAGCGCTTTGGCTGTATCATAACCGTTTTGCATGGTATAGATCCTTTTATCAACGTAACGGATAAGTTTGTCATTTACCTTGATGCCGTTACTGTTAAGAGCCTCTATATAGCCCTCAAGTCTCTGTCTTACAACAGAAGGAGTATCACTTCCCTCCGCCATAATGGCGATCTTTTTATGTCCAAGACCTATCAGATACTCAACTATCTTTTTGCTCTCCAGAGCATCGTCAACAGAAACCGTGGAATAGGTATTTCTGCCTGCGCTGTCTGATACATCGGATCCAATGGTAGCAAAAACGCAGGGGACGTTCAGCTGTTTCATCTTGTCTGAGGCATGCCTTGTGCTTCCCCCCAAAAAGATGATACCCCTGAGCCTTTTTTCTTTTTCAAGCTCAAGAGCCACATCAAGCTCATCCTCATAGGCCTCAACGTGCCTTAAAACCAGAGCGTATCCCCTGTCATCCGTCTCCTTTTCAATCTCTTCTATCATGGGAGAAAAGAAAGGATTGGTAATACCCTTTACAAGGACTGCGATGCACTTGGCATCGGTCCTTTTAAGGTTTCTTGCGCTATTATTGGGGATATATCCTGTCTCCTTTATGACAGCCATGATCCTCTTTTTAGTTTCGGGATTGATATCCGAATGATTGTTTATAGCCCTGGAAACGGTGCTGACAGCAACGCCGCACCGCTTGGCTATCTCAACTATAGTTATTTCAGCCATTTATCTCAAAGCCTTCCGTATATTCTGGCAAAATCATGCATTTTCTCTGTGAGCTCGTCTGTTACGGCATCCTTCTTCATACGCCATACCCAGTTTCCGCCAAGAGTTGAAGGAGTGTTGATCCTCGCTTCACCCGGCAGCTCAAGATAGTCCTGCATAGGTATGATAACAGTATCCGAGACACTTGCAAAGCTTGCTCTTATACATGCCCATACCGCGTCCTTGCCGTTCTTAAGTCCAAGATACTCCTTGGCGAACTTTTTGTCAGCCTTTGGAAGCTTGTCAAACCAGCCCCTTGTGGTGTCATTGTCATGGGTTCCGGTGTAAACGATGCAGTTGTTTGTGTAGTTGTGAGGAAGATAATCGCTCTCCTCCCTTGAATCAAAAGCAAACTGCAATATCTTCATTCCGGGATAGCCTGTCTTTTTAACAAGCCTGATCACAGAAGGAGTAAGGAATCCAAGATCCTCAGCGATAACCTTCTTTTGTCCCAGTTCTTTTTTCATGATATCAAAAAGCTCAATTCCGGGGCCCTTTCTCCACTCGCCCTTTTCAGCTGTGGGATTTCCGAAAGGAATTGCATAGTACTCATCAAAGCCTCTGAAATGATCGATCCTGACTACATCATAGAGCTTGTAGCAGTGGGCGATCCTCTTCATCCACCACTTGTAGCCTGTCTTTTTATGATAGTCCCACTTGTACAGAGGATTGCCCCAAAGCTGTCCCGTAGCACTGAAGGCATCGGGAGGACATCCCGCAACATCTATGGGATCATTGTTTTTATCAAGCTGGAAAAGCTCAGGGCTTGCCCAGGTATCGGCACTGTCAAAGGCAACATAGATCGGGATATCTCCTATGATCTCGATGCCCTTTTCGTTGGCATAAGCCTTGAGAGCTGTCCACTGAACAGAGAAAAGATACTGCAAAAAGCTGTAGAAATCGATCTCCTCTGCGTACTTTTTACATGCCTCCTTAAGAGAAGCGCTCTTTCTAAGGCGAAGGCCCTCATCCCAGGTATTCCACGCTCTGCCGTCATATACGTTCTTAAGGGCCATGAAAAGAGAATAGTCCTTGAGCCAGTCATTTTCGGGAGCCTTCTTGAAAGCCTCAAACTCCTTCTTTATCTCCTTTGCTCTGGGAGACTTGTCGATATTCTCATAAGCTTTTTTAAGAAGAACAAATCTGGAACGGTAGAGCTTTTCGTAATCGATGGACTCCTCGGATTTTCCAAAATCGCATTTGTCGGCATCTTTGGCGGTAAGAAGGCCGTCCTTTATAAGGCTCTCAATATCGATAAAATAGGGGTTTCCCGCAAATGTGGAAAAAGACTGATAAGGTGAATCCCCGTAGCTTGTAGGTCCGAGAGGCAAAAGCTGCCAGTAGCTCTGACCTGCCTTTTCAAGGAAATCCACGAATTCATAGGCTTCCTTGGAAAAAGTGCCTATGCCGTACCTGGACGGAAGTGAAAAAATGGGCATTAAAACGCCGCAGGTTCTGTTATTTTTCTTTTTGTTTGCCATATGATCATCCTCACAAAATAAGTTAAATTTTCCCTCTGTCGTATCCCTCTGGTTGTTTAAAAACGAAAAAACTACGGAAATGATACCGAATTTCCGGTAACGTTTCCGTAGTTCTACTTTAACACTAAACCCCCTTATTTTTCAAGTAAAAACCCAAATTATTCATCTGGTTTCCATTACCGAAAAATCGGAAAATTTTAATTGCCAAACTCGTCTTTCTTTATGCCCCAGATGAGGTTTCTCCACTGCTCCAGCTGATCTGTTGTCATGAAACCGTTGGAGGTTCCCATGTAACCTATCTTGTAGGAAGCAAACAAAAGTGCATTCTTTATGGCATTTACGCTGTCGCCGTTTTCCATGTAATAATGAAGGAAGCAGGCAAAGAGCGCATTTCCGGCACCGATGGTATTTACAACCTCATTGGTCTTAACGGTCTTGTAATGAACACGCAGGTTCTGCTCTCTGTCAAAGAGGATCAGACCTTCACTTCCCTGTCCGAGGATGATGATGTCGGTTCCGTAGGTATCAGCCATACGCTGTATGAAATCATAAGGATCCTCTGTCAGTGTATCATCACTGAAATACAGAACCTTTGCAGGCTCAAGGAAGTCGGTATTGTATTTTTCTTTTTCGGGATTGTAGTTTCTGATGTTTACGGCGATGGGCTTTTTATGCTCCTTGGCAGCCACTGCAAAAGGTCTGCAGAAATTTGCGTTTGCAAGAACCATCATGTCGCAGCTCTCCACAATGGGAGTTACCATGGACATATCATAAACATTTTCGCGCAGGTCCTTAATATCCTCAAAGATCTGCTGCTTTCTGTTTTTATCATAGAGCACAACCTCAGTGGGTGTAGCATCCATCTGCGGGATAATGTACTCCGTCGACAAGGTTATCTTCCTGTCAGGAGGATTCATAAGGGCCATGTCCTGGTTTCTGCCTACAATGGACATAAAGCATACATCATCACCCAGCCACTTAAGAGCCAACGACTCGTTGTAGGCATCACCGCCCATGGCAGTGAAGATGGAATCCGGCGCACTTGTTATAGGCGCATAACTTACAGGAATCTTATCAACTCTGATAATAGTCTCGATCTGCGTTACACCTGCTACTAAGAACTTGCTCATTTTCCGCCTCCTTTATAATAGGACAGGTACTTACCCGTCTTTTATACAGTTACGTTTTCAATCCCCGAAAATCCCCTTATGATGCTTATGTACTCGATTGCCTCCTCGTAAAAAAGATCTGATCTGAAGTTTTCCCCCTTCATATGCCTCTCAAGAACACCGTCCACTGCAAAATCCATAAGATCCCACAGCTTTTTGTAATCCGTTCCCGGCCCCAGAACAGTGATATCTGCTCTGTCTCTAAGTGCCTCCAGGATCCTCCGGTATTTCTCACGTCTTTCACTGATCTCGGAAACCGCGCGAAGATCGCTCTCTTCGTCAGCTCTTTTCAGGAAAAGATATATGTAAGGATACTGGGAAAGCGCTGCAGCCTTGGCCTGAAGCATCTGCCTGTAGAGCTCAAAGAATCTGTTCTCGTCCTCTTCAACACTCTGGGTAAGTTCAAGAGCCACAAATCTGGTGGTATAGTCATAAAGATATGCGTAAAGTCCAAGCTTACTTTCGAAATAATGGAAAAGCAGTCCCTTGCTGATACCCGCAGTCTTTACGATCTCATCTGTGCTGGCATGCTGATAGCCGTATCTGCCAAAGACCTGCAAAGCTGCATTTATCATTCTGTCCTGCTTTTCTTTTTTCAGGTCAAAAAATCTATCGTTCATAAAAATCTCCGTAACCGGCGCAGTTGACCGCGCCGGTCTAAATCTAATATAGCATTTATAAAGACCTGCTTCAAACGATTTTACGTATCTTTATCAAAATTTAATACTCCCCCCTTTCAATTAAAGCTGAAATGTATTAGAATTAAGGCAACTGCTTAATTAGGAGGGTATTATGTCCAAGAAGAACGGGTTTGGCAAATTTATATTATTCTGCGCAGCAGCAGGTGCCGCAGCAGCAGGCGCATATTACTATCTCAGCAAGAGAGAGGATTCTCTTCTTGATGACTTCGACGATGACGACTTTGATGAGTTTGATGACTTCGAATATGACGATGAAGAAAGCCCCGAGGTTAAATTCGGTTCACGAAAATACGTAGATATCAGCTCCGGTTCCGATCCTGATGAAAAAGAAGAAAAGACGGAATCAGAAGCCACTGAGCCGAAGGATCCGCAGGTTTCCGAAGAGTTCTTCGATGATGAAGATAAATAAAGATTTTTTATCGGCTCTGCAGAAATGCAGAGCCTTATTACGTTTATAAGGAGTTATGAACGTTAGATGTTATCATATTTAAAATCCCATATAAAACTTAATTATCTTCTACTGTTTATTCTGTCCACCGGATTTGCGATCGTGCTTTTACTGGCAGGTACAATATTTGGCAGGAGCGGTCTGTCGGAGGCATCCTTTTCCGAAGACTGGTGCACCGACAACGGAACACTTATAGACTTAAACGATCTTAACGTCGGGGACTACGGCGGTCATGTGGTACTGTCCAAGCAGCTCCCTGATGAGATCAAATACAATGAATCCCTTTGTTTCATCGGAAACAACCTGCGATTTTCCGTATACATGGGCAGCACCTGCATCTACAGGTACGAGCCCAGGGAGAACTTCACAGGAAAAGGCTATGGCGTTACCTATCAGACAATAAACCTTTCTCCGGAATACGCAGGGCGCAGTATCATCCTTGATGTCACAACAGTGTTCAGCAACAAAGGCGGTCAGATCCGCACGGTTACTCTGGAAACATCCCAGGATTTTAAGGCCCGCCTTGTACGAAGCCAGCTTTTGCCCTTTAATGTCTCTGTAGGCATCATGATCCTTGGCATCGTCCTTTTGTTTTTGAGGCTCATACTCCCCTACAGAAAAGGCCGCCCTGACATTGTTTCACTGGGCATTATGTCCATACTGGTAGGTATATGGCTTGCCTCGGATACAGGTTTTCTTCGTCTCACCGCGGACGTGATCTACCTGAGCAGATTTGTTGACCACTATTTCATGCATCTGTGGACGCTGCCCTATACTCTGTTCACCTTTTCCATCACGAAAAAAAGAGAGCCCAGGTACCCGGTAATCGCATTTTTCATATTTTTTGCAGACAATATCTTTCTGCTTGTTGCAAGGTTCGGTCTTAACATAGAGATGTCACGCCTGGTATATTTGATAGTCATCTCATATTCCGCAACTTTGATCCTGATTTGCAAAATGCTGTGGGAAGATAAAAAGTATTGTTGCAAAAATAATATATACAGAGATCTTAGATTTTTCTACTGGGGTATTTTTTTCGTAGCCTTCAGCAATCTTATCGACGTATGCATTTACCTGTCAGGGGTGCGCAGCGTAACGGGCAGGGGACATTTTTCCAGAATAGGCTTTAGTGCTTTCTTTGCAACCATGGCAGTTGAGACCATCAGAACCTGGCTCAAGGATCAGACCACTCTCAGAAGAGAGCACTTTATCAATGAAATGCTGCAGTATTCGGTTTCTGCCAATGATCCCGATACCATCATCCACTCGGTACTTGAATACCTCGGAAAAGAGCTCCATGCTGATCACGTTTACATCTACGAGCGAAGGGATGAAAACATATTTCATAACACCTATGAATGGTTCCGTCAGGGTGCTCCAAAACCCGGACTTGAGGATTATCACGATCTGCCTTATGTGGGCTTTATCGACAAAATGTATGATGTGTTCAGAAGAGATCACAGAATGATAGTTGATTACTCCGATGATACTTTCCGTCAGCATCCGGGGCTTTACTCATTTATGCGTGAAGCCGGCGCATCACGCATGGTGGTGGGGCCTCTTGAATACAACGGTGAACTTGTAGGTCTTTTTGGAATCAACGATGCACCCGCCGAGGACTGCGATGAAGTCTCCGGTATCATCTGGCTGATCTCCTATTTCATCACCCAGTTCATTATCCAGAGAGATGAAAAGAGAGATCTTGTGCGCTACAGTTACAGAGACTCTCTTACGGGAAGCAAAAACAGAAGAGCCCTTAAAGAGTTTAACGAAAACACTCCTCCCGTTGCCCCCGTTGGCTACATCATGTGTGACATAAACGGTCTTAAAAATGTCAATGACACTCAGGGACACGATGCGGGAGACGAGCTTATCATAGACGTGGCAGAATGCCTCACCACAGTATTTGGTGATGAAAATGTTTATCGTCTTGGCGGCGATGAATTTGTGGTTTACTCTTTTGCTCCCACAAAAGAAGAATTCGATCGTCAGACAGCTCATGTTCGCCAGCTTATAGCACGGGAAAACAGATCTGCCTCAATCGGTGCGGTATACATTCCAAGAGGTAAAGTTGACATCAAGAAGATGAATGAAACCGCGGACAGGCTTATGTACAAAGATAAAGAAACCTTCTATCAGAGTCTGAACAGTGAAACAGATGAAGAAGATAAAGAAGAATGATACAAAGATAATAAAAAGGCTGTGCCGGAGTTTTTCCGGTACAGCCTTTTATTTAATTCTAAACTTAGTTGATTTTACGTGCGCCTATCTTGAAGGTGAAGGTCTTGGTTCCGCCGTAGCCGTTTCGTCCCCTGAGTACCACGGTTGCGGTTCCCACCTGTCTGTTACCTGTTACGGAAACAACCTCGTAGTACTGAGGATCAAGGATAACAGGAGTCTTTTGTCCCTTTACCTTGTAGGATACAACGATGTCCGTAGTCTTTACAGGAACTACTGCTTCTCCGTCGCTGTAGGTCAACTTGGAAAGATCCTTGATACCTGCAGTAAACTTGGAGATATTCTTGCCGGACTCTACAACGCGGTAATAGGCTGTAAGCTTTGTTCCTTCTTCTTCGGAGCTGTAGTTACTCTTTGCGGAGCACTTAACGGTTACCTGGACCTTAATACGTGTTCCTGCGGGAACTTTGTCCGTAGCCTGAACTCTGCTGCCTGCATACCTGGTATATACAGTTCCCTCGGAATCTGTAAGCTCAGTATCCTCTGCATAGGTGTATACGTAAGAGCCCTTGGCAATTGCTTCCACATCCTTGTTCTTTCCTGCAGTCACGGCCTTGCCGTTATCAGAAAGCTTCGGTGTTACAAGGAAGTAGCCCTTCTTGCCCTTTGCATTGTATGCCACATCTGCTGCGGAAAGTGTTATATTTCCTGCTGCTTTCTTGGCAATAAGGAATGTAGCTGATGCATTGGCTCCCGTGAAGTTTCCTTTACCCTTAACGATTACAGTGGGTCTTGCGGAAGCCTTGAGCTTTTTAAGCGCCTCCTGACTTACAACGACCTTCTTGTTGTTCTTGTAGCTTACAGTGTAGTCAACACCCTCTTTAAGGGTTGCTCCGTTAAATGTAACTATTACGGAAGGCTTTGCTCCTGCCTTGCTGTAAACCGCATTTTGAGCATCAACCACAAAGGTCTTCTTAACATTTTTCTTTGCATCATAAGCCTTGACAGTAATAGTCTTGGAAATAGTTCCAACGTACTTGCCATGACCTGTAAATGTGAGAGTAAACTTGCCTGTATTGCCGCTGTTAAGCATGCTGTAGGTAACATCAACATTATCAGTTCCTTCAGGTCCCATGGTAAGCGCAACCTTGGGCTGCTTCTTGGCCTGCGTATAGAGAGTTACTCCCGTCCATGAAGAATCAAGATTCTTGTCCTTTGCATTAAAGAGATCTGCAATTGTTATAGGAGCACCGGTATGTTGAACAGTTGTCAAAAGACCTGCTATCTTTACGGACTTCATTGCTACGCCTGATATCTGGAAGGTCAGTACCCTTTCACCGATGTAGCTCTTTTGTCCTGCAGCGATCTTATCTGCATCCTTTTCAACACCCACAAGCTTGAAGCTGTGAGTTCCCGCTGATTTGTAATCATCTCCGGTAACTGCCTCTACCGTGTAGTCATCGCCATAGGTAAGAGTCTTCTTTCCGTCCTTAATAAAGGCTGTTGCTGTCTTTCCTTCGCTGTTATCAAAAAGCTTAACCACATCAACAGCATTTTCTGCGTCATAGGAAACCTTTATGGCTTTGCCCTTGGCATCCACTGCCTTAAGTCCTCCTATGGAGGTAGCCTTGGCGGAATCAATACCCACAACTTCTATGGCACGTTCATCGTTCCACGAGCCGAAGAAGTTCGACGTGGTTTCTGAACCGGCAAGTCCCTTAGCTAGGATATAGTAGGTCTTTCCGGGAGCATCGATGAGCTCGGTTCCCTGAACTTCGTTTTCTGAATTAAAAGGCTTATCCTTGTAATACTTAAGGGTGTAATCCTTGCCAAGAACCAGCTTGGTACCTTTATACGTAAGAACAGGCTTTACATTGGAAAGCTTTGCCTTAGGTCCTGCTGTCACAGCAACCTTTTGCCCGGATCCCAAAGTGACATTATTTATTCTTTCCGGGGCGATCATAAATCTAAATGTCTTCTTATTTGTGTAATTTCCTTTTCCTGTGATCGTAAAACTGGGTGCATTTTTACTAGAAAGGTCATTACTTGCATTTTTGTTGTTTGCATATTTGATCGTGTAATCTCTTCCCTGAACAAGTCTGTCTGTTCCATGGAATACAAGAATCCGATCATCAAACGTCACACTGCTTCCTGTATAGGCATTATAAATTGACACGCCTGTAGCTGCCGTATCAGAATCCCCACCTTCTTCGAAGTATCCATCGATCAAATACCATATTCCGGTAGGGACAGTCTTTATACTGTCAAACCATCCCTGGACCGATGCTGGTATATCCCCATAGTCATCGGAAACAGTATAGGTATATTCTGCCTCCAGGCTGTCTTTGTAGCCCTGCTTGGTAGCAATAGCTGTAATAGTGATATCATCTGTAATCTCAATAGGATCCTTGTACTCCTCATATGAGCCGTCACCTATCTTGTAGCTGATATTCACATCGGGAATATCACTAAAGAGCTGCACCTTTGTTCCGTACTTTACTGTTCCCGGATCCACATCGGGTTTGGGAGCTGCAAGCTTCTGAACAGGATTTACGATAATAGTGCTCTTATCTGAATAGGTCTCGCCTGCATCATTTGTTACAGATGCTGTAAGCTCAACTATCACTTCCGAAGGAATGCTCTTATCATTGGGTGTTATAAGGACGTAGTGAGAATCCTCTGTGTCAACATCAAGGCTTACAACAGCGGGATTATCAACACTCCATGTAACCTCTTTTTCAGAGAGTCCGTCACCTGTAACAATAGCTGCATTTGCAACCTTTGCTCCGTCCTTAGCGGTAAGCACAAGTTCACTGTGCTGTATCCTTATAGGAACCGCTACATTTACCTTTACGGTAGCTTTAACTTTTCCTACCGTTGCTGTTACAGTGGTTGAGCCCTCTTTGCCCCCTGCTGTAATAGTAGCTGATGCTCCGTTTCCTTCTACAGTCGCGATATCCTTGTTGGCTGTGGTCCATTTTACGGATGCTGCCGCGGTCTCGGGAACAACTGTTGCAGTAACAACCGCTGACTCATTCTTTACAAGATTAAGTGTTGCCACATCAAGCGAAATGCTGCTTGATACTGTTTTTGTGGAAACACTGATCATAATCTTATCCGACTGAACACCATTAAGTTCTGCATAAACAAATGCAGTTCCTGCGCCGGTAGCAATTACCTTTCCGGATTCTGTCAGGATAATGGGCTGTACGCTCTTCTTATTTCCGGAGGCTGTGTAGCAGCTGTCTATCTTCCACACAGGATCCTTTTCACCTTCGGGAGTAACCTTAACACTAAGCTGAGCGGTTGCTCCGATTGCAAGACTGTAGCTTTTCTTGGAGCTGATGCTAAGTGTGGTGGGCAGTGTGTAATCAGCCCACTTTGCGTAAAGAGTTGTACTCTCTGCGGTAGGAATAAAGAAGGTTGTATTATTTTCTATTGTTGAAAGCGCAGCTTTCTTTGTGCACTCCTCATCTGTATACCAGCCGCCAAAGATCTTGTTTCCGTCTCTTCTTACTCTGTTATTGTAACCGGTTATCTCAACACCCTTGCCTGCATAGATCTCTTTTACACGGATGAGATTTCCGTCCTTTAATACCTGGCTGGGATCCTTGGTTCTTCCCGTATCATCGTCAAAATATCCGCCGTTGGCATCAAAGGTAACATACTTGGCATTAGTATATCCGGCGTAGAGATTTGTAATAGCCTTGCTTATATATACATAGGACTTTCCATCCCATATGCCCTGTGCCTCGGGATCAAATTTCTTCTTTCTTGCCTTATCCGTGTACCAGCCGCAGAAAGCCTTAGAAGGATCATCAATAACAGGGATCTCACACTGAACCTTGGTAGGAGCATGGTAAGTGTTATCTCTTGTTCTGATAGAAGGACTTCCAAAATAGCCTTCCTCAGCATGGAATATCAGCTTGGTCCATTTTGTAGAAGATCCGCCTCCATAGGAATAGAATTTTCCGTAAACAGTGGTTTCTGCTGTAATAGGCTTGTTGTAATCCACGTAGGTTTTAAACTTGGAATCGGCATATCCCCAGGAGAAACTGCCTTCAGCATTATTTCCCGGACGGTAGTTGTATTGAACATGAATATCGTCGTAAGAAGTTCCCTTTGCCACGTAAGTTACAAGGGTCTTACCATCCGCTGAAAGCTCACCGGACTCTCCCTCGCCGTAATACTCCATTGTGTGGGAGCCGGATTTGAAGTTCACCTTTACGGGATCAGCCCATACAAGATAGAAATCCATATCATGGGTAGGGACAAAGCTCTCCTCCATACCCATATTGACGAGTCCGCCTGATTGTCCTTCTCTTATTCTGTGGAACTCTTCATCAAAATAGTACTTGTTTCCTGTACCGCCTGCATTTGTAGCCCATGCGGGAACAGAACAGTTATATCCTTTGTGGAAAACAGGAAGCTGTCCGTCGGAAGCTGCTCCGTAAGTAACCTGTGGATAGTTCCAGATAGCATCCCTGGATTCTGTATCCTTTCCGTATCTGTAGGGTTCACCCTTAATAACTTTAACCTTGATATCAGAAGACTTGTTATCAAGCAAAACCCCTGTCTTGTTCGCATGGAAAGTTATGATATAGCACTCGGCAAATCCTGCATAGAAGGTTACATCATCTTCCACAACGTAGTTCGCAATCTTCTTAACTTCGGTTCCTTCCTTTACGGAAGCACCTGTCTTTTCCGTAAACCAGCCGCGGAATACCGTATCGTCTTCTGTCTTAACATTTGGATATCTTCCGCCGATCTTATCCCCCTGAGGAACCTTTACAGAAACACTTGTTGTTCCGTCAGTAAATGTTCCGCCCATTGCCTCAAAGGTAACGGTATAAGCAGGAGCATAGCCTGCGTAAAATGTTGTATCACCCTCGATGACAGTAGCCATGATCTCATCACGGGTTATCTCTTCTTTGAGTTCTGCATCCTTGTACCATGACTTGAAAGCCTTGTTTTCATCCGGGCTCGCAGGATTAACAGGCATGATCTGAGAAGCACCTGTCATGGTCATTCCATCAGGTACGGTGCATGAATAGGTTGTCTTGCCGTCTTCGTCTGTGCCTTCGCCAAAGTTAAATGTTACGGTGTGGTTTTTATTCCACTTGGCATAGAAATTCATATCTCCTGAGACGTTCAGATTATAGTCGTCTCCAGAAGCAGGATTTTTAAGCCCTTCATCCGTATACCAACCGCCAAATGTGTAACCATCTCTGCTTATATTGATGTCATTAATGTATACTGTCTTTGAGGTTTTTTCTTTTTTCAGGCTAAAGAAATCTCCGCTTTCATCAACGACAGCATCATAAGGAATATTTGTAAATTCACCTCCGTTTGTATGGAAAGTAAACACATTATATTTATCCGACCAGACAGCATAGAGAGTCTTGTCAGCATTGCTGAGTTTTGCTTCAAACCTGAACCATCCGCCGTCACTTTCCTCTCCGTACTGTTTCTTGGTAGCTGTTTTACTGTCCGCCCATCCCATAAAACACTTGTGAAGATCATTTGGAATGATTTTATAATTATTATCATAGTACTCAGCGGTTTTTCCGGGTTTTTTTATAGGAAGCTGCAGCTTGCTGAGCCTGCTGTTATCATACTCATACTGGAAATAGCCGCCGTTGGGATCAAGCGTAAGAGTTTTGTACTTTGATTCCCAATTGATATAAAGATCCATATCGCCGGTAATCTCGTAGCTTTCTCCCTGTACGTACTTTTTGCCTGTGCATCCGGGGTTGTCGTAAAAGCCTTCTATGCCCATAGCACCGTTGGTATTATGTACATAACTATCAATCCAAAAGTAAAGCGATCCCTTCTTTTCACCATAGTTATTGAACTGAACTCTCGTTATGGCTTCGGAGAATTTGCCGTAAGTCTCTGAATTATTGAGATCATTTCTGTCGAAATATGCTGTATCGCTTCCTACATGGAAAGTTACAACATATCTGTCCTTTACATAACCAACGTATATATCCGTATCGCCTGCTATAGGTGTGGATGTATCATATATCGCAGTTCTGTCTTCGTTCTCATAATATGTAGAGCTCTTAGTATAGTGCGGATCCGTGTTTCTGGTGGAACTATATTCAGGAAAATCTCCACCGGAAAGCTTGCTGCCCTTAGGAACCCTAACCTCGTAGCTCTTTACCGCCTTTTTGTTGTAATCGTAGTCCTCCTTAATATAGTAACCGGTATCCTTTAATGGATCTGTGCCTGTTTCATTACCAAAATGGAAGGTTACAGTGCAATAATCATTGGACCATTTTGCAAAGAGAGTCTTGCCGTTGTATCTTTCTCTGAAATCGGTATTGTAGCCATACTCACCAATGGATTCGCTGTAAAGCGTATCCGCATCACCTTCTTCAGATGCCCTGTTGGTACAAGCGCTTTCAAAATACCAGCCGGCAAATGCATAGCCTTCCTTCCTCGGCCTGAAATACTGAAGGTTGTTAAACTCACTATTTATTGTTACTTTTGAACTGTATCCGAAGGTTCCTCCGTTGGCATCAAGATAGAACTCAAAGCCATCTTCCCCTGCGAGTTCTTCCTCTGCAACTTCCTCTGCAACTTCCTCTGCAACTTCTGAGGTCTCTAAAGAAGCCTCATCCTCAGGAAGAGACTCCTGCGCATCTGCTTCGTCTTCAGGCTGGTCAGGGTCTTCCCCTGTATTTTCCCCGCCTGCATCTTCATCTTCATCTTCATCTCCATCACCTGAAGGCTCATCGATATCTTCATCGATCTCGCCGACATCTTCATTGTCATCTTCGACAATATCGATGTCTTCGCCCCCTGTTTCGATCTCGGAAGTAACTTCTTCCGTGTTTTCCGATGAGCCCAAAAGAGCTTCATCAGCCGCATAAACTCTGATGCTTCCAAGCTGCAGTGACGTAAATGTCACAAAGAAAGCCAGAAACAGAGCAATGCTCCTGCGTACCTGTTTCATACACATCCCTCCTGTAAAAAAAATATTTTAAAATAGAGTTTTGCAAGCAAAACTCTTGCGCCAAGCGCGGTAAAAAAATGCGCGTCGCATTCATACGGATGCAACGCGCCTGTTATTATTATAACATTCTTGTTTATAAAATCATTATTTTTCGTTTATTATTTTTTTATAAATATGCAAAATGTTTTTTGTTACTTTTTTACTCTTCTGCAAGCATATCCTTGAGGTTTCTGGCCTTGTCCTTGATCCTGCTGTTGGCAACTCTGGATGTGAGGATCTCGGAGATCATCTTGCCGGCAACTTCCTTCTGTCCTGTCTCAACTGCAAGTGCAGCAATGAGATAGTCAAGAGTTGTGGAATCCATACCCGCAATAGGGAACTCCTCAGTCTGTCTTGCCATAACGAAACCACTCATGGCATTTGACAAAAGCTCTTTTTCCTGAGCATCGTTCTCTTTCTTTTTTGTATCATAATCAGGCTCGGTAGGGTCAAGACGCTGTGTCTCGCCTCTTATAAGCCATGCGGTCTTAAGGCAGATATAAGCCTTTTCGCTATTCTTGGCCTTTTTAACCACTGCATTAGCAAGTGCCAGCTGATAGAGCTGTTTTGCATGCTCATAGGTATATGTAGGTCCCTTGTAGTTGAGCCTCTTGTAGTTCATGCAGATCTTGATCCTGATATCGTCGATCTGATACTTGGTAAGAGTAGGGAAATATTTTGAAAGAGCCGCATATCCGCAGTCGGGGCAGGCTATAACATCATACTTGGTCTGATCAAGCTCGTCATAGTCGGGACGCAGATCGATATCTACGTTCTTCATCCTTACCTTTCCTGTTCTAACGGTCTTTGCCTCAAATTCCTGATCACATACCGGGCATTTATACTTTTTGTCAAAAAGATAGTCCTCTTCATTTACAAGCTGAAGCTTTTTCTTGGGGGCGTCCTTTTTAACCTCAACTTCCTTTTTTGAAGGGTCATCGAAAAGTGAACCGCCATCAATGTTTCCAAGTCCTAACTTTTCAAGTCCGGAAAAAATACCTGCCATTCCTTTACCTCTCCTTACTGATCAATTCTTGGGTAACACAAAAGAGCTCTTAAGTGATACTATCCTGTTAAATACCGGAGCCCCGGGCTTTGAATCCTTGCTGTCAACGGAGAAGAATCCGTTTCTTACAAACTGGAACTTGTCATAAGGCTTGGCCTCTCCAAGTTCGGGTTCAAGCTTGGCATCCTTTATAACGGTGATGGAATGAGGGTTCAGATTAAGAGATCCATCCTCGTTGTAAACACCCTTTTCCTCATCGATTATATTCTCATAAAGACGAACCTCTGCGGTAACAGCCTCTTTTGCTGCAACCCAATGGATGGTTCCTTTTACCTTACGAGCATTAAATCCGCTTCCGGAGCGGGTCTCGGGGTCGTAAGTACAGTGAACTGCTGTAATATTTCCGTTTTCGTCCTTATCAAAACCAGTGCAGGTTACAAAGTAAGCATTCATAAGTCTTACTTCGTTGCCGGGGAAGAGTCTGAAATATTTCTTGGGAGGCTCCTCCATAAAGTCATCTCTCTCAATGTAGAGTTCTTTTCCGAAGGGGATCTTTCTTGTTCCCATCTCAGGAACTTCCTTGTTGTTTTCGATCTCAAGGTACTCTGTCTCACCCTCGGGATAATTGTCGATAATGAGCTTAACCGGATCAAGGATAGCAAGCATTCTCTTGGCCTTGAGCTTAAGGTCCTCTCTGATGCAGTACTCAAGCATTGCATACTCTGCAGTAGCCTGAGCCTTGCTGATACCGCACATATCAACGAACATCTTGATGGACTCGGGTGTAAAGCCCCTTCTTCTGAGGGATGCGATGGTAACAAGTCTGGGATCGTCCCAGCCGTCCACAATGCCATCCTCTACAAGTCTCTTGATATATCTCTTACCTGTAACAACGTTGTTCAGGTACATCTTGGCAAACTCGATCTGGCGAGGAGGATTCTCATATCCGCACTCGATCTTTACCCAGTCGTATAAAGGTCTGTGATCCTCAAACTCAAGGGTACAGAGGGAATGTGTGATGCCCTCGATAGCGTCCTCAATGGGATGTGCAAAGTCATACATGGGATAAATGCACCACTTGTCACCGGTTCTTGCGTGTGTCATATGCGCAACACGGTAAATAATGGGATCTCTCATGTTGATATTGGGTGAAGCCATATCGATCTTGGCACGAAGTGTCATGGCTCCGTCCTCAACCCTGCCACTCTTCATCTCCTCAAAGAGGCGCAGATTCTCTTCGATGCTGCGGTCTCTGTTGGGATCATTCTTGCCGGGTTCTGTGAGGGTTCCTCTGTATTCTCTCATCTCATCTGCTGTAAGCTCTGAGATGTAAGCCTTGCCCTTTTTGATGAGCTTGACCGCATCCTCATACATCTCATCAAAATAATCAGACGCATAGAAAAGACGGTCCTCATAATCAGCCCCAAGCCACTTAACATCCTCGATGATGGCGTCCATGAATTCGGACTTTTCCTTGGTGGGGTTGGTATCGTCGAACCTTAGATTGAACTTACCGTTGTATTCCTGAGCCATTCCGTAGTTCAAAAGAATACTCTTGGCATGTCCGATATGTAAAAAGCCGTTGGGTTCGGGAGGGAAACGGGTATGTACGTGATCGAAAACGCCTTCCTCCAGGTCCTTGTCGATGGCTCTTTCTATAAAGTGCCTGCCGGAGCCTGATTCCTCCTCCGGATTTTCATTGATGTTTGTAATAACTTCTTCTGCCATTTCTGATATAAAACCAACTTTCTAAAATAATGTGTACTCTATAGTATAACACAGTATCACTTATAAATGTACTTTTCCTCAAAGTTCGCTCTGCGAAGGGGTTTGTCGTAATAGAAGCCCTGGATGTACTTAACTCCCATATTCTTTAGAACTTCAAACTGTTCCTCAGTCTCGATACCCTCAACACAGATCTCGGCTCCGATGGTATCGCCCAGCTGAACCATCATCCTGATAAAGGCCTGTGAATACTCATCCTCCGCAAGTCCCTTAACAAAGTTCTGATCCACCTTGATGATGTCAAAAGGAAGTGCTCTGATACTTGAAAGAGCCGAATATCCCGTACCGAAATCATCAAGAGCAAGCCTTACGCCAAGAGCCTTGATATCAAGAAGAGTCTGCTTGGTCCTTGCAAGATCGTTGATGGCAAGGCGCTCTGTAAGCTCCAGAACCAGGTTATTGGGATTTATATGGTTCTCTTCAATACAGGTTTTTATGATATCAACTATGTCTGTCTGCATGATCTGCACAACAGACAGATTTACGCTGACCGCAAAATCGACATTGCCCGTCTCATTCCACTGTCTGCAGCATTCGCAGGCTTTTCTGAGAACGTGGTTTCCGATGGGATTGATAAGTCCCAGATACTCAGCAAGAGGGATGAACTCGTCAGGTCCCAAAAATCCCAGAGATTTGCTGTTCCATCTGACAAGTGCTTCAGCCGCAATATGCTGCTTTGCAGGCTTTCTTCCCTTGGTGGGAGATGTAACAATGGGCTGGAAGTAAACTTCAAACTCTTCGCAGCTCTTTCCGATGGCATTGTACATGCTCTTTTCAAGGTCAAGTCTGTGGATGGATGAGGAATCGATATTGTCGGAGTATTCCGCAATCCTGTTCTTTCCTGACTTTTTGGCCTCATACATGGCAACGTCGGATTTTCTTATGAGCTCGGAAACATTGTCCCCGTGCTCCGGGAATTTAACAACGCCCATACTCATGGTGCAGTAGTAGTCTGTATCCTTCAGATACCACGGAGTAGCAAAAGAGTCCTTGATCTGCTCCATGATCTTGTCCATGAGATGGTAGCTTGAAGGAGGCACGATAATGACAAACTCATCGCCGCCCATACGGTAGCAGGAGTTGGTGATGCCCTCGATCCTGCTGATAGCCTTGGAAATATCCTGAAGAAGGATATCTCCGTACTGATGTCCCAAAGAATCGTTGATGTGCTTGAAATCATCAAGATCCAGGTACATAAGAGCGCCGTGGGAGTTGTTTGTCCTTGCCTCATCCACATATTTTGCAAGGTCTTTTTCGCAGCACATTCTGTTGTAAAGACCTGTGAGGAAGTCTGTATATGCCTGAAGCTCGATCCTCTTCTGATAGAGCTTTTTCTCAGTGATATCGTAAATAGCGCAAAGGGAAACCGGTCTTCCGTCCACCCACTTGATCCTGGTGTAGTAAACGTCGTACCATCTCTCCCTGTCTTTGTGATGAACCTCGTAGTTGCCGCTTCGGCTTCTGGTGGGAATATTGGATTCAAAGAGCTCCACAAGCCTGTTCTCCGTAAGCTCCCTGCTGAAGTTCTTTTTAAAGCTCCTGTTTGCAAAGAGCAGTATTCCTGTGGAAATATCCCTTACGTATATGGCAGAACCCACGTTATCAAGAACTGCTTCAAGGGATGCAAAAGAGCTGGCAAGAGAATTGGTCTGTATTCTCTTGGTGATGATACTCTGAAGGATCCTGATGGCATCGTTGATGAACTTGATATCATCGATGGACCAGATACGTGATTCTCTGTTCTCCGAAAGACATGCATAGAATCTGGGAGCGCCGTTAATGACTATGGGCATTGCCACCAAAGCCTTGATGCCAAGGTTTTCTATCTGCTCCCTCTCACCTGCATTCATCTGGGTGTCACTGGATATGACTACAGCCTTCTGGGTTCCCAAAAACCAGCAAACATCCTGATCCGTGGTCTGTGTGAACATCTTTTCCACCCCGGGATGAGTCCACTGGACAACGATATCCATGAGGTTGCCGTGGTGTATCCTGCAGGTAAAGCCGTTACTGATATGCAAATAGCTGCAGAGCTTGCACAGTACATCCACCATGATCTCCTCGATGCCGTCATTGCTGTCAAGGAGTGATACGATCTCCGTCATGGTCTCCGCCCTGTGGAAGGAGGTGGTCATCTCGATCTCCTGAAGCTTACTCTCTTCGCTTATGGCAACAGCCTTGGATCTGGAATCCTCGATCCTGATAAGAACGTTAAGAGTCTCTCTTAAAAGATCCAGAGTCTTGTAGAATTTATCCTCAGTTGTGGTGTACTGGAAAGTGTCGATGGGAGGTACCTTAAAAAAGCTCTCATCGTATTTGGCATCTGAAAAGATAGCGCATACGATCCAGACTGCTGCAATGGATAAGCCGCTTCTGACTGCAACAGCAGCTATTCGGAGATTGGGAACTTCAGTAATTTCAACTGCCTGGTCCTCAAGATCCGATTCCGATACGCGCTTGTAGATATTGTGAATGCGAATGTCATTCACATATTTTTTAATGATCTGTACTTCGTGGGGATTGCCTGACATCTCCGTGCATGGGATTCCGTTGGGATCAAGGCACAGAGCGTAAACTCCTGCCATTTCACTGAATTTATCCTGCCAGGACTGCATCTCCTTTTCGTTTTTAAGCGCAAAATTACCAAGGGCTCTGCTTTCCGGTGCTGAGCCCGTGGCAATATTTTTGTTATTTTCCGTTGTGACTGAAATATCCTGCACTTTCCCCCCTAGGGTTCCTGCGTTAAAAGCAAAGATTACTTGTCGTCAACGCTGTAGTTTGGTGCTTCTTTTGTGATCTGAATATCGTGGGGGTGTGACTCTCTGAGGGCTGCGGAAGTCATCTTGATGAACTTTCCGTTTTCCTTCAGTTCTTCGATGGTTCCGCATCCGCAGTAGCCCATACCTGAACGAAGTCCGCCCATAAGCTGGAATACTGTATCCTCAACAGTTCCCTTGTAAGCTACACGTCCCTCTACTCCTTCGGGAACAAGCTTTTTGGCATCTTCCTGGAAGTAGCGGTCCTTGGAGCCGTTCTCCATTGCTGAAATGGAGCCCATGCCACGATAAACCTTATATTTTCTGCCCTGGAAAAGTTCAAAATCTCCGGGCGCCTCATCGCAGCCTGCAAACATTGAGCCCATCATGACCATATTTGCGCCTGCGGCGATAGCCTTTGTAATATCTCCGGAGTACTTGATACCGCCGTCTGCGATGATGGGCACACCATACTCTTTAGCAACAGCATAGCAGTCCATGACGGCTGTAACCTGAGGTACACCGATACCTGCAACAACACGGGTTGTGCAGATGGAACCTGGTCCGATTCCTACTTTTACGGCATCTGCGCCGGCTTCGATAAGAGCCTTGGTGGCAGCGCCTGTAGCGCAGTTACCTGCGATAACCTGAAGATCAGGGAATTTCTCTTTTATCATGCGAAGGCACTTAAGAACGTTCTCTGAATGTCCATGTGCTGAATCAAGAACGATAACATCAACCTTGGCATCAACAAGAGCCTGTACTCTCTCAAGGCAGTTGGCGGAGATACCTACACCTGCGCCGCAAAGGAGTCTGCCCTGTTCGTCCTTGGCTGAAAGAGGATATTTGATGGTTTTCTCGATATCCTTGATGGTGATAAGGCCTACGAGATTGTAATTGTCATCTACGATGGGAAGCTTTTCCTTTTTGGATTTTGCAAGGATGTTCTTGGCTTCCTCAAGGGTGATGCCTTCTTTTGCTGTAATGAGGTTTTCGGATGTCATAACCTCTTTGATCTTTTTGGAAAAGTCTTTTTCAAACTTAAGGTCACGGTTTGTGATGATTCCAACCAGCTTTTTGCCCTCTGTGATAGGCACGCCGGAAATTCTGAACTTGGCCATGAGTGAATCTGCATCTGCCAGTGTGTGATCGGGTGAAAGTGAGAAAGGATCTGTGATAACGCCGTTCTCAGATCTTTTTACCTTGTCAACCTCATCTGCCTGAGCTTCAATAGACATGTTCTTGTGGATGATACCGATTCCGCCCTGTCTTGCCATAGCGATTGCCATCCTGTGCTCTGTTACCGTGTCCATTCCCGCACTCATCATGGGAATGTTAAGCTTGATCTTTTTTGTAAGATATGTGCTCACATC
The DNA here is from genome assembly GCA_024690635.1 of Butyrivibrio sp. The sequence continues at coordinate 9,896 of JAILOW010000033.1, read as the reverse complement.
AACCTGGTTGGGTATAACCTGCGAATACGCAGGCACCAGTAACACGTCGTCAAAAGTAATTCCTTCACCAATTATCTGTCCCATCTACCTAATCCTCCAACTTATTCAAACATCAATCTGTGAAAACTTTTCTGGGAGCCACGTTTTTAACTGCGGCAACAAATTCCGCACTGGGCTCAAATACAACTCGCTCTTTTCCGTCATAGATAAAAGTGTATGTAGGATCCGGCTGGGGATCTTTTTCTCTTGCGGAATAATCGAGAGTCTTGAGAGTTTTGTTTTTATACTCATCAAGGTGATAAGACCTGGTGGGCGCCATGACTTCAAGGCGTTCAACCTCGTATTTACCAACATTTTTACGCTTACTTTTGTTGAGGATCTTGTCCACCGTGATCTCTTTGTCACAGTACTGGTACTCAAATTCAATGCTGGCGTTAAGGCTCAGAAAATAATAGGCCACGCCTGCAGCCACGCATAAAATAAGCGCTATTATACCAAGTGGTGACAAAAAAGAAAGAATAAAGAAAATAACTGCAAGAACTAATGAAAAATAACTAAGAAGTTTTACGATCGGAGACGCCTTACTTTCCACAAGGCATTCAACGAAACTGTTATCGCTGACCATACAAAAACCAAATCCTCCTATAGTCCCGCCAGTTCCCTCAGATTGGGGAAACTGTCATTTTTTAACGACTATCTTATATTACTTTAGCCAATCTTTCAAGGTTTTTTCGTCATATTGGTTAATTAAAAAAACACTACTCTAATTATATATGATTTATCGGAAAATATATATTATTTAATTGTAAATTTATTTTAGCCCCCATTTTAGGGCAAAATAATCCTTTACCTTAGTGCCCTCAGATGCTATTGTTTTTTCATTGAGTTTTCTTTTGAATTTGCAAAAAGGAGAGTTTCCATGTCAGTACATGAAGAGATAAAAGAACAGCAGAAAAAACTTAAAGGTCAGGGCTTCAAGGCACACCTTGAATATTTTTGGGATTACTACAAGATCCATACTATTGTTGCACTTGCGATCATCATCGTAATAGGAACGGTTGTCCATGATATAGCCACCAAAAAGCCCTATTATCTGTATGCGATGATGATAAATGCCGGAATATCCGATGCTCAGACCATTTTTGAAGAGGAATTTACGGAATATGCAGGTTTTGACAAAAGTCAGTACCAGTGTCTGGTGGACACCTCTTCCGTCTACACTCCGGGTGCCATGGACGAGATGACCCTTGCAACCTCGGAAAAGATAATGGCCATGTCCGCAGCCCATGAGATAGATGCTTTTGTGGCAGACTACGCCACTTTTTCATACTACGCACAGCAGGACATGCTTATCAGCCTGGACACAGTCTTTTCCCCGGAGGAGATGGACGCCATGAAAGACAGGCTCTACTATGTGGATCTTGCTTTTCTTGATTACCTAAGATCCGATGACTACGAAACCTATATCATGAACGGCTCTTTTGATAAAAACAACAAGTATGCGGTTATGGCAGACAAATATTTCAAGACAGGAGAATATGAAAAGATATCTCCCGAAGATATGGAGCAGCCCTACGCCGTAGGTATTTATCTGACTGATTCTACTGTGATAAATGAAAACGGCGCCTACGGTAACACCGTAGCACTTGCCGGTATCACCGCAGGCACCGAAAGAGTCGATGCTGCAAAAGAATTTATTGAATTTCTTATGAAGTGATCTCTATCAGATCTGAGTATTTACAAAGATGTCGTAGATGGCGCTGATGGCCTTCTCGAAATCTCTTGTCTCTACGCCTATGATGATGTTAAGCTCGGATGAGCCCTGATCGATCATGCGAACGTTTACGCTGGCGTGAGCAAGTGCCGAGAATATTCTGCCGGCTGTACCTCTTGTGGACTTCATGCCACGTCCCACAACGGCGATGAGCGCCAGATCCGATTCGATCTCAAGCATATCAGGATGAGCAAGTCTGTGGATCTCAGATACTACGGACTGCTCTTTTTCTATGAATTCATCCTGATGAACGAACACTGTCATGGTGTCGATTCCCGAAGGAACATGCTCAATGGAGATGTTCTGATCTTCAAAGGCCTGCAGGACTCTTCTTACAAATCCAACCTCGGAATTCATCTGATCCTTTAATACGTTCACACAGCAAAAGCCCTTTTTGCCGGCAATACCTGTGATAACGAACTTGGATTTTTTTGCTGTGGATTCAACGATCCATGTGCCAGGATCCTCAGGTTTGTTGGTATTTCTGATATTGATGGGAATTCCCTCTTTTCTTACAGGAAAGATGGCATCCTCGTGAAGGACTGAAGCACCCATATATGCAAGCTCTCGAAGCTCTGTGTATGTGATGGTATCAATATACGGAGGCTTGTCGATGATCCTGGGGTCTGCCACAAGGAATCCTGAAACATCGGTCCAGTTCTCATATACATCAGCCTTGATGGCTCTTGAAACGATGGAGCCTGTAATATCCGATCCGCCTCTTGAGAAGGTCTTGATAAGTCCGTCGGGGCCTGCTCCGTAGAATCCCGGGATAACGGCTTTCGCTGTCTTTTCAAGCTTTCTTCCCATGAGCTTGTTGGTCTTTTCGCTGTCAAAATCGCCGTTTTTATCAAAGGCAACAACTGTTGCAGAGTCGATAAATTCGTATCCTAGGTATGCAGCCATGATGATTCCGTTAAGATATTCTCCGCGACTTGCTGCGTAGTCTTTGCCTGCCTTGTCCTTGAAGTTCTTTTTGATGGTCTTAAACTCACCTGAAAGATCAAGCTTAAGTCCCAGGCCTTTGATGATCTCATCGTAGCGGGCCTTAATGTCCGAAAGCTGTTTTTCAAAGTCCTTGCCACTCTCAGCGAGAGCGTAGGTCTTGTACAGCATGTCAGTAACCTTGGTGTCCTTGGAATTTCTTTTGCCGGGAGCAGAAGGTACAACGTAAACGCGGTCGGGATCCGACTTGATGATCTCGCCTACCTTTTTGAACTGCTCTGCACTGGCAAGAGAGCTTCCTCCGAATTTAACTACTTTCTTCATAATAACATCATCCTCTTTTTCCATCCGCATCCAATGCGGTTATTTATCAGATGCTTTGCGCATCAGTATAATCTGATATATCCCTTTACGCTGTCCATCTTCCAGAGTTTTTCTTCGAAATCTCTCTCAGATAACATATCGGTGCAGAATGCAAACTCGCCGTGAACATTGGCATCTGTGACTTCCTCAATGCCTGAGCCGAAGATCTCAACAGCCTGTTCCTTGAGCTCTGCGGGAACCCTTACAAAGAAGATCCTGACTGCATTGTCCTTGGGTGTAAGCTCTGCCTTCTCTGCGTTCATATTGATATCAACGTGTTTGCCCTTGTGTCTTATGATATCCACAACGTCAGCAACCACCGCACTTGCTGTTGCATTTTTGCCGGCGCCGCGTCCGTAGAACATTACATCGCCGATCATGTTGCCGTGGATGTTGATAGCATTGAATACGCCGTTTACATTGGCAAGAGGGTTTTCATAAGGAATGAGGAAAGGAGCAACTATTGTAAAGAAGCCGTTCTCATTCTTTTTACACATTGCAAGAAGCTTGATAGCCATGTTAAGGCTCCTTGCATACTCAAAATCCTCGATGGAGATCTTGGAAATACCCTCTGTATAGATATCCTCGTAGTTTACGTGCTTGCCGCTCATAAGACTTGCGAGAATAGCGATCTTTCTGCAGGCATCATAGCCTTCAACGTCCGCCTCGGGATTTCTCTCGGCGTAGCCCTTTTCCTGAGCAGCCTTAAGGACAGTTGCAAAGCCCATGCCCTCTTTGTCCATCTTGGTAAGGATATAGTTGGTGGTTCCGTTTAAGATTCCGGTGATGGAATCGATCTTTTCATGTTTTAAAGAATCCTTGATGGAGCGAAGAAGCGGGATTCCGCCACCTACGCTGGCTTCAAAGAGATAGCTTGCGCCGTTCTTTTTAGCAAGCTGCACAAGCTCGGGTCCGTGAGCAGCCACCAGCTCTTTATTGGAAGTGCAAACGCTCTTTCCTCTTTCAAGAGCACTCTTTTCAAAAGAAAGGGCAGGCTCGATACCTCCCATGGTCTCGCAGATAACGTCTATCTCAGGATCGTCCAGAATAATGTTGATGTCGTGAACAACCTGTGTCTCATGTTTGTCTCCCGGGAACTCGCGCAGGTCCAGAATGTATTTAAGCTCTACCTTTTCTCCGGCGCTCTCTGCAAGCTCCGCTGCGTTGGTATCAATGACATTTACCACTCCGCTTCCTACTGTTCCGTATCCAAGTACTGCGATCTTTGCCATATGTTAAAAGCCTCCTTGGGCAGCCTTTGCTGCCGGTCTTTTTATATCCTGTGATAATTTATGTCTGATCAGAATGTTGCACTTCGACCTGTTATCTGAACCTTGTGAACACCTTCGTTTTTCTCCATGATAGCGATCATTTCCATAATGTCCCTTGTGGTGGGGAGCACCTGTATGGTAATGGAGATTGACGCTACGCCGTTAAGCGGGATTGACTGATGGATAGTCAGAATGTTGGCTCCAAAATCTGCAATGAGGTTCAGCACGTAGGACAAAAGCCCAACCTCATCATTCATCTGAAAGGTAAGAGTCAGTGTAGTACCCTGCAGACTGTCGTGGAACTCATATATGTCTTCTTTATATTTGTAAAAAGAGCTGCGGCTTATGCCAAGTTTTTCGGCCGCCTCATTGACGGTTTTGACCTTGCCGGATTCCAGAAGTTTCTTGGCTTCAACAACCTTTAAAAGAACCTCCGGCACCGCCTGTCTCCTGATTACATAGTAACCTGTATCCTGTTGCATTTTGTTCACCCCTCACGGACATTTGTATGCACTGCAAAGAAGTTTAACACAGTAAAGTCATAAAGACAAGTATCATTTTGACGTATATATGTAATTTTATAAATCTTTTTTGTATAAATATACCAAAAACCGGCTCTTTATGCAGAGCCGGTCATGGCAAGCAGACATTCGTCCGTGTTTTGACTAATTGTACATCTCGGAAAGTCCGCCAATTTCCGCTTTAAGCTGTTTCACCACATGGTCAGGTCCAAGGATCTTTACATTTCTCCCCAGCGCAAAGATCCATCCAAAGAACTGATCACTTACAGCCACCTCAACATTGGTCTCAAACCAGCCTTCTTCCTTTGAGGGCCTTATGGTTATATCTTTTCCGAAACGATCTATGATAACGCCCACAAAGCTTTCTTTGAAGGCCATTTTAACGGTTTCCTCTTTTCCGCCAAACATTCCGAAATTCATTTTGGCGTACTTTGCCATATCAAAGGCATCAAAATGCTCCCTGCCTTCTCTTTTCTTTTCCGTAATATCTATCTTTCGCATCTTATCAACGCGGTAATGCTTGATAAGTCCGCTCTCGCCTTCAAAGCCTATAAGGTAGTAATTTTCATCATCCCAGGTAAGGGCCCAGGGGCTGACCTTATAGAGTCCTTCTTTCCTTGGAACCATCTCCTTTTTGGTGTTCCAGTTCATGTACTCAAAGGTTATCTGTCTGTTGGACATAATGGCGTTGTGGATCTCATCCACGATATAGTAAATACTCTCGTTCATGGTCTTTATCCTTCCCTGAACAAAGACCTGTCTCTTTAACTGGGTTGCTTCATATCTGCTGGCAAAACCGGTGAGTTTCTTTATAAGAGTATTGGATTTCTTTTCGGTTATAAATTTGGAAGATTGTATTGCATCCACCAGAAGCTTAAGTTCTGCGATCTCAAACTCCTTTTCACCCATATGGTAAAGAGAGTTTCTTCCTTCTTTTTCCAGGATAACATCGTAGCCCAAAAAGCGCAGCGCCTCCAGATCATCATAGATGCTCTTTCTGTCCGCAGTCACGCCCTTTTCTGCAAGGAACTCCTGTATCTGGGGCATCGTGATACCATGGCCGTCATCGGTTTCTTCCATCAGGATCTTGTACAAATAAAAAAGTTTGAGTTTTTGATTCGCACCCTTTGGCATGGCAAGGACCTCCTTATATACCGCGTTATCTCATTATAGCTCATTCTATCGATATAGCGCATTATTTTTCACGCCCCAACTATCATGTGCAAATTATGGTATTATCTCTTTAGGAAGCAACGTTTATGATGTTTTAAATCTGAACAGGAGAAAAAATGGCAAAAAGACGATCAGTAGATCCAATATATTCTATGTGTGTTCAGCCTTCTTTTATTATTGGTACAAATAATGAAGATGGGTCATCAAATTTTGCGCCTATTACCTGGGCAAGTGCAACTCACGAAGAAGGCAACGGATATCTATTCGTTATCAGTATGGCAGGGACCAAGATGACCAAGAAAAATGTCCTTAGAACCGGCATTTTCAGTGCCAACCTTGTCAGCACGGACATGTTGCCTCTTATGGATTATTTTGGCTCAAAACACGCTAAAGACGGTGCTAAAAATGGTATCTCTTATGAGGTAGTCCGCGGTGAAGTTTTGGATGTTCCCGTTTTGAATGAGAGCCGGTGGGTGTATGAGTGTGAAGTTGCAAGAGCCGTTAAAACCGGCGATTCGACAACGTTCTTTTGTCACATCCGAAATATCCAACTGGATGAAAATCTGGAATGTGAAGATATTTTCGATGTTGATCTTACAGTACTGGATCCCGTAATCTATTCGGGCAAATATTTCAGTCTCGGCAGGATGCTTGGAAAGATTGGTGATTTTCAATGATAATACTTATTACAGGAGCATCCCATACAGGAAAGACTGTTCTGGCACAGAGGATGCTGGAAAGATATAAATATCCTTATTTATCAATAGACCACCTCAAGATGGGGCTGATCCGCAGCGGAATTACCGAACTCACACCGGAAGATGACCCCAAGCTTACATGTTTTCTTTGGCCGATAGTTCGAGAGATAATAAAAACTGCTATTGAAAACGAGCAGAACCTTATAATTGAGGGCTGTTATATACCATTTGATTGGAGAGACAGTTTTGATGAGAATTATCTTCATTTGATAAAATTCATCTGCCTTGCCATGACAGATGAATATATAGATAAGCATTTTGAGGAGATAAAAGCGCATGCCTCAGATATTGAATCAAGGCTGGACGATTCTTATTGTACAACCAAACAGCTGAAAAAGGATAATCGTCAGATCATAGAAGGTTATCAATTTTCCGGAGAACAAATCACTCTGCTCACAGACAACTATGAGGATTTCATCAGAAGAGTAATGGACCTGGGGGACGGGGTTAGTGGCTCATTTTGAGGAATCACAGGTGAGGAAAAAATGATTGAAAAAGTATATGAGACAAAACTTGGAAAGATCCATTATTGGATAAACAAGGATGCGGAGATCAAAGAGTTTCAGCTTATCTTCCTGCCGGGACTTACTGCGGATCACAGACTTTTTGATAAACAGATCGCTTTCTTTGAAGGAAAGTATCCTGTTTTTGTTTGGGATGCGCCGGGGCATGCATCTTCATGGCCTTTTGATCTGTCTTTTTCACTTATGGAAAAGGCCAAATGGCTTAATGAAATACTTAAAGAAAATGGATTTGACCGGCCTGTTATCATCGGACAGTCTATGGGCGGATATGTGGGACAGATGTATTCCCAGCTTTTTCCCGATAGATTAAAAGGCTTTATTTCTGTTGATTCGGCGCCGTTACAGAAAAAATATATGACAGGCATCGAGATCTGGCTCCTAAAAAAGATGGAGCCGGTTTATCTTCATTATCCATGGAAATTGCTGTTAAAACAGGGCTCGGAAGGCGTTGCCACATCGGAGTACGGAAGATCGTTAATGCTGGATTTTATGATGACCTATGATGGCGATCAAAAGCGCTATGCGCAGCTTGCAGGAGGCGGATACCGAATGCTGGCGGAGGCCATCGAAGAAGATCTCCCTTACGAAATAAAGTGCCCTGCCATGCTGATATGCGGAACCAAAGACCATGCCGGATCATGCATCCGATACAATAAAACATGGCATAAAAAAACCGGAATCCCGCTGCATTGGATCGAAGGAGCCGGCCATAATTCCAACACAGACAGACCGGAAGAGATCAATAAATTGATAAATGATTTTGTTGGGAGAATAAGAAGTGAGTAAAGAAATGATCGATGAAGCAATAGAATATGTAAAAGAACTTTTTGAAGGTAATTCCGACGGTCATGGTGCCGATCATGCGCTGAGAGTATATCGTAACGCTCAGATCATTATGGAGTCTCATCCCGAGGCAGATACTCTGGTCATTGCCCTGGCAACACTGTTACATGACGCCGATGATCACAAACTTTTTAACACGGAGAATAACGCAAATGCCAGATCTTTTCTCGAAAATAAGGGACTGCCGGCAGAAAAGACAGATTATATCTGCACAATCATAAATGCTGTATCTTTCAGCCAAAACAGAGGAAAGACTCCGGAAACAATAGAGGGAAAGATCGTTCAGGATGCTGACAGAATAGACGCCATCGGCGCAATAGGTATCGCCAGAACTTTTGCGTACGGAGGAAAAATCGGCAGACCTTTGGAAGATTCAATTAAGCATTTTTACGACAAGCTTCTTTTGCTAAAAGATGAACTGAACACAGATTCAGCCAAGGAACTGGCTCAGAAGAGACATGATTTCATGGTTGGTTTTCTGGATGAATACTACACCGAAACGGGCCTTGTCGGGAGGAATTGATGAAAGCACTGATCATTAACTGCAGCCCTGTAAAAACAGGAGCAACAGCTGAAATCGCAAGTATTATAGAAAATGAAATTTCCACCGGATATGATACAAAATGTATCTGCATAGACGACTATGATTTTAAATTCTGCAAAGGTTGCAGGGCCTGCCACAGCACGGCGAAATGCGTAATGGATGACGATATCATAAAGATCATGGGTGAATTTGATGATGCCGATATCATTGTATCCGTATCACCGTCTTACTGGGCAGATATACCGGGGCAGTACAAGGCATTTATAGACAGATGTACGCCCTGGTGTGATACTCATGAGCCCCACGCTACTATAAGGGAAGGTAAAAAGGGCTACACGGTTGCTCTCAGAACCGGCCCCGGAATGCACGAGTGTGACAGGATCATTCAGAGCATTGAGCATTTCTATGGACATTTACATATTGAATGTTCAGGCCACCTTGGGCTTACATCTATAGAGTACAAAGAAAATGTCGAGCCAAGAAAGCAGGAAATCATTGAGTTTTGCAGGAACATTTGCAAGTAACGGAAAGCCAACACAGGAACCAATCCATTTTCCGATCCTTGTTTTCGTACTTATGTAAGGCATCAGATCTCCCACGATAGTTCCGGTAAATAAAAGCACTTCAGCCTGCCTCAATTGCACTATTTATTATTTAGGCAGTTCATTTTGCCTCAAAAAGTCTGCCTATATCTCAAGTTTCTCAAAATAGGCAGAATTCCTGCACTAACTTCAACTGCCTATATCAATAGTTCCCGGAAAATAGGCAGTAATTTTCTCAAATAATCAACTGCCTATTTTCATAAAATTCAAATTGCGGCAGACCTTCAGCCGCAAATTGAGCTACCACTGGCAAAAATGCCCCCTCTGCCATCCCTATGAACCACTAACCCCGTCCCCCAGGACCATTCCCGCCCCCAAAACAGCCCGAAAAGCCGTGGCATCGGGGAATGCCACGGCTTTTCGTAAAACTTTATAAAAGGAAAGAGTAATATAGGAGGATAAGCAAATTATTGCATCATCCCTTCACCGCACCGGCTGATACGCCGCCAACAATGTAGTTGGAAAGGAGAAGGTAGATCACGATTACCGGGAAAATAGATGCGGCAATCATAATGTAAATCTGACCCATATCAAATCTCAACCAGTCTGCACCACGCAGCTGAGCGATCATAACAGGA
>JAILOW010000009.1 GCA_024690635.1 Butyrivibrio sp. | reverse complement strand
AAGCGCAAACGCTGGGTGTCCCGTAGAAGTCCAGTGTCTTCCCTGCGGCAATGTCGTATGCTGTCGACCTTCCACGAGGGCTCTCGATGGTGGCTGTGCAGTTCTTGAAAGGAAGAGCCTGTCCAAGTCTCTTGGCCTGTGTCTCCTGTGAGTAGCTGTCTGATGAAATGTACTCAATGAACTTAAGTCCTGCAAGCTGCTGCTCCTCTGTGTTCTGGCTGGCATCTACGCAGTAGCCCTTAGCAAAGGATGTCTGAAGATACTGGTTTGTGATATCGCTTGCATCATCGCTGTGAGGAACAGGCATAAGGCCAAACTCTGCGCCATCCTCAACAAGCTCAGCCATGTATGTCCATGCCCAGTCACCCATCATCCATGTACCGCACTTACCTTCTGCAAGTGCCATGGCATCAAGGTTTACGTCGCCTACAAGAGGATCGTTCTTGTTGATATTGTACTGAGCCATCATGTCAAGAGTATCCATGAAGCCGTTGAATACTTCGTTGTCGATCTCTTTTGTCTCGCCTGAGATAATGGAGTTTACATAGTCAACTCTTGCCTGTGTGTTTCCGATTGCCTCACCGTATGTCTGGCAAAGGAAGTGTGATCCGAGAGACCAGTTAACACCTGTGATACATGTTCCTGCAACACCTGTAGCCTCGATCTTGTCAAAGAGATCCTTGAGGTCTGATCTGGTCTTGATGGTTGAAGGATCAAAGTCGCCGCCTACAGCTGCATCGCAAACTGCCTTGTTGTAAAGGATTCCGATACCTGCAGCTGACATGGGAACCGCATAAACTGTTCCGCCGAAAGTCATGGTGCTAAGCGAAGACTCTGTGATGTTGTCAAGCATGGGCTCACCTGAAAGAGGTCTCATTCTCTCCTGGTTTTCCCAGATGTTGATGGGATCCATAAGTGAAACTGTGGGGCCCTCGTTACTAGCGTAAAGAGCCATCCATGCTGCCAGCTGATCGTCACCTGCTGCAATGTACTCAACAGTGATGCCGGGGTTCTTGCTCTCAAAATCCTTGATAAGATCCTGATACATATCGTCCTTACCGGTCTCTGTTGTGTAGAAAGAAATAGCAACTTCTCCGAGATCTGCGGAAGCATCTTCCTCTGCTGCAGGAGCCTCCTGTGTCTGTGCAGTAGTCTCACCTGCTGTTTCTGTCTGAGCGGGAGCTGAAGCCTGTCCGCATCCTGAAAGAAGCGTTACTCCCATAATACCTGTCATTATTAAACTGATCATTCTTTTCTTCATAAAAGAATACCTCCCTTCTGATGATATAAGCATAACGCTCACACAGAAGAGAGGCTTTTCCATTTTTAACAGTGTAATTGTCAATTTTTATTCCATGCCAAGAGGTGCTTTTTTCCCTTGTTTTATCCATTCTGAAGGGGTGCACCCAAAGGTCTTTTTAAAGGTCTGGATAAAGGATTTTGCATTTGGAAATCCATGGTTTAATGCACATTCCATAAGTCTTACGTTTTCATCGGCGTTCATCTCTTCTACGCAGTTCATAAGTCTTACGTTCTGAAGGTACTGATAGAAGTTCCTGCCCACATGTTCCTTGAACATCCTCGAAAGATGCGTCGGTGTATAGCCGAATTTTTCAGATACTCCCGACAGATCAAGCTGCTCCGTATAGTTTTCATCTATATAATTGATGATCGCCTTGATATTAACGTCTCCCTCATCCTTTTTCTGGGTATCGGGTTTTCCTAAGACAACGCAGTTGTCCTTTAATTCCTGTAAAAAAGAAAAAACAAGTTCCATGATCTGCAGGTCATCTTCCTTGTTTTTTCTGTGTTCACCAAACCTCTCGATCAGGGAAGCCATGCGTGCGTAGATCTGCGGGTCTGCGGGAACAACGAAATGCACATCGTCCCCAAGCCATCTGTCAACAAAAGTCTTTGACAGCTGAACGCACACACCTTCAAACTCATCATCAGGCTCGATCCAGTGATTGGAGTGCAGCTCACCGCTGTTTACTATGCACCAGTCACCGGGCATCAGATTGGTGTTTTCACCGTCTATGTTCATTCTGATGCGTCCCTTTGTGGTAAGGTTGAATTCTATATTTCTGTGCCAGTGAAGTGATGTAAAAATGTCCGTTCCGGAATATTTGTGATTGAATATCCTCACGGGAACACGATTGTAGATAAACGCTTCACTTTCATAAAATTCTGCCATTTTTCTTACTCCATAAAGCTTTCCTCAGCCGATGACAGTCTTAAGATCAACTGCCGCCGCCATAAGGCTGCCGCCTTCGCTGTTTGGATGAAGTCCGTCGCCAATATGGCATCCTTCCTTCATGCAGCCTTCCTTTTGAGGATCCAAAAGGGCTTTATCATAATCAAAAAAGCCGTCTATACCATCGCACTGCCTTATCCAGTCATTTACGGAGTTTCGTACTGTCTCGAATTTTAAAAACCACTCCGAAGGATAATCGGGATTCCAACAGGGAGTTACAGTTCCGAAGTAAATCTCCGCTCCCGCCGCATGGGCAGTTTTTGCAAGCTTTTTGTATCCGTCTATTATCTCTTTTGCCGAGACCGTTTCATCTTTGCCCTCAAGCTGCAGAGGATGCATAATGTCATTTATGCCCTCAAGTACGCAGACAGAATCGACTTCATCAATGTCAAACACATCTCTTTCAAAGCGCTTTACTCCGGCTTCTCCGAAAAAGATAAGCTGCTTGCCGCTTACAGGTTCCACAGTGGCATCACTGATAAGTCTGTTTCCTCCGATGCCGCAGTTTAAAAGAGCAGCCTTTCCTTTGTACTCTTCTCTGATGCGACGGTAAAGCTCATCCGTAAACATGGACATATGGGTTATGGAATCCCCATAGGCTGCAACCACCTTAACCTCGTCATCTGAAAGAACCTGAAGAGCATCGAATCCGGTAAAGATACTCATATCCCCGGTATTGGGATCTTCTTTCATATGCTGAGGGATTATCTCATAGGGCTTGTCCTCATGCCTGTCATCAAAGGTTGAATTGCCCTTTTCAAAAGAAACCGTGGCACCCTTTTTTGACCAGAAGCTGCAGATGGAATCCGCCTCATACTCACCTTTGAAATAAAGGCTTACAACAAGTCTTTCTCCGGGGCATGCCCTGAAGGATACTTCATCGCTGAAGGCCTCCTCCCCGGGAAGCAAGGATATCTTTTTCCTTTTCTCCAAGGTGATGGGAATGTAATCAACGATCCTGCCGTCCACGGCTCTTCCAAGGGATGCTCCCTCTATGGAAAGAGTTTTGTTTCCGTAGCGGTTGGTAAATCTGATCCTTACTCTTTCGCCGCTTACATTGTTGTCAAAAAATACTCTCTGTGTTGTATCCTTTATCCTGATAACGCTCTCGTTGTAGCAGAGCCTCATATACTTAAATGAGCTTATCCATTTCATAAGAAGCTACCTCCGTTTACGACACCATTATATTGGATGGGGCATCTTATTACTTTTCAATTATTGACACATCTATTGTCATTTTTTATCCATCTTTTAAACGGTATCCGGAATCACCAGTGCATTCCTGCTTCCCTCAGGGATTCCCGCAAGGAAAGAAAAGGCCGGATCCATCATCTTTTCCCAGGTGTCGATATCGTGATTGCCCTTTGTCTCCCAGTATTTATAGGGAACAGCCGCATCATCCAGAGCTTTTCTAAATCCCTTTACCTGTGAATCCACTACGCCATCCTTATCTCCGCATCCGATAAAGAGCTCCGGAAGCTCCTTTTTATCCGCTTCCTGATAGCCCTTTAAAATATTCCAGGGGCCGTCAACATACTCTTCAAAGCTGCCGAACATGTTGGCAAACTCTTCTTCTCCAAAGCCGCCCTTTTCAGGCTCTTTTAACAAAGTATAGGGATCTGCAGCAGGAGAAAAGGCCGCAACCTTGGAAAAGACATTTCTGTAGCGAAGTCCCAAAAGGAGTGCTCCATAGCCTCCCATGGAAATACCCGCAATATAAGTATCTTCTCTTTTGTCGGAGAGTCTGAACATATCCCTGGTTCTTTCGATAAGCTCCTCTCCTATGAATTTTGCGTAGTTTTCATTTCTCTCCGGGTGATCGATATAAAATGAGTTGTCACCGTTTGGAATGATGATGGTAAGTCCCTTAAGCTCCGCCTGTCTTCTGAAGCTTAAAAGAGTGTAAAGACTTGTATAATCTCCGCTGTAGCCCGGAAGCAAAATAACTGTTTTGTAAGGAGGCTCAGCGTCCGATCCAAATGGGCCTTTTTCCGGCATAAATACCGCAGCTGAAACGCCCCTTGTGAGAGTCTGTGATAAAAAATGTATTTCTGAAAATGACATGAATATATCTCCCGGTAACTTTTTAGATCAGATTTTAGAAAGAACCCACTCAAGGCCCTTGGGCATGTACTCATTCCAGAACTTCCAGTCGTGGATGCCCGGTCCCTCTTCGTATTTAAGGTTGGCCTTTTTATCCGTAAGGAACTTTCTCATAACCTGATTGTGCTCATAGAGGAAGTCCTCGGTGCCGATTGCCATGTAGATGGCAGGGGTCTTTTTACCCTCTTTAACAAGACGCTCGTACAAAACTTCAGGGTTGTTGTCGGAGGTTTCAACGCTGTCAAGATCACCGAACACCTCACGGTAGTATTCGTAGTTTGCCATGATATCCTCGGTTACTGTGCCCTCCTTCATTCCGGCGATCATGTGAATGATAAGTGCGGAAGAAAGAGCCACAACTCCTCCGAAGGTCTCAGGATAAGCAAAGGCTGTATGAAGAGCACCAAAGCCTCCCATGGAAAGACCTCCTATAAGTGTATCTTCTCTTTTGTCGGAAAGGCCGAACATCTTTCTTGTAAAATCAACAACCTCTTTTCCCGCATAGGTTCCGAACTGACAGCCTGTTGCCTTTCTGTCCAGATAGAAGTTGTTTCCGCCTGTAATCATGATCACGGCCAGGTTATAGTTAAAGGCAATATCCTCAGCCATGCCGTTGTACTCCCAGTCGCTCTCATTGCCTGAATAGCCGTGGAGCAGATATAGAGTCTTCATAGGCCTTTCGTAGTTTTTATTGCCTGCTGTCATCATCTCGGGCACATCCCTTGGGATTACGTAAAAGATATTTACCTGTCCCGCCAGTGCCATTGAATAGAAGCGTAATCTTCCTGTTGCCATTTGTAACCTCCCGTTTTCCTTTTATAAGTTTTATCTGAATATAAGCTGGGCAAAATCGTAAAAACATCTGCGCCATACATTCCAGTCATGGGTTCCTTCGTAGATCCTGCGAACGTTGCTGATGCCGTTTTCCTTGAGGATCTCGTCATCCCCTGTAAAGTGCTCCATGAAGGGATCTTCTTTTCCGATTCCTCTAAAGAACGTATTGAAGTATCCGTTAAATGCTTCACTGTCCTTAAGAGCCTCAAGGTGACTGTTATCACTTGGCTCATGTCCCGACATATCAAGCTCGGAACTACTGATCCAGTCTCTTAAAAATCCGCTGAATATGCCAACCTCCGAAAAGAGCTCCGGATGCCTCATGCTGATCATGGAAGCCTGCATGGATCCCATGGAAAGACCTGCTATACCTCTTTTTTCTTTGGACCCGCCCGCATGATATTTTCCCTCGATAAAGGGGATAACATCCTCAAGGAGCATGGGCTCAAACAAAAGATGATCAACTATGTGATCTCCTTTTTTCGTCTTTTTCTGAACCATTCCGTTGTTCATAACGATCACAAAAGGCATTGCTTTTTTTTCGGAAATAAGGTTATCCATTATAAAGTTAACTCTTCCGGATGAAGTCCAGCCTGTCTCATTTTCGCCGTGACCATGCTGCAGATAAAGAACGGGGAATACCTTATCCGGCTCTTTATCATAATCCGAAGGAGTGTACACCATGCAGGATTCCCACTCTCCCGTCACTTTGGAAAAAAAGAACTCACGCCTGATACTGCCGTGTTCAACGTCTCTTATGTCGCAGATCCCAGAGTCGGAAACAGGCAGTTCCACAAAGTTGTAAGGCCTGCTGTAGCCATAGGTGATAGGTAAAACAGCTTCAACAGTCTGCCTTCCGTCCACAACCACCTGCAGATATTTTATGGGGTCTTTATCAGGGAGCTCGATCTCCCACAGATCCTGCCCTATATTTTTAAGATCATAACACACTTCGTCTATCACTATCCCGACCTGTTTTGCACCTTTTTCCATGAGGGTCAGATAGTATTTGCCGTTCCTGTAGGAAACAGGCTTTTGTCTTCCGTCATAGGGTAATACTTCGTTAAAACAAAGCGCTGTGTTCATGAAACTCCTCCCATTTTGTAGCTCCAAAGATCCTTTGGTCTTACGTAGGTTACACTCACCTGTCCGTCTGTAAGCTGTGTCAGCCAGTCTTTTGCATATCTGGCTCCAAGCTCCTCCCAGTTAAAGTGTCCTATATTAAAGCATGCCATGCTTCTTCCAAGATCCACCGCATCTCTTATATAAGACAAAAGATTCCATTCGATGACCTCTCCGGGGATTATGGCATCAATGCCCTGAGCCTCTATGGCTCTTATGATCTCTGTGGAATAGTCGGTGTAAAAGCCGTCCTTTTCAGAAGATGGTATAAATGCCTCGGGATAAAGATGTCCCACAAGAGCGATCTTTTTTATCATGTCCGTAGGACGGCCTATATATCTGGTGCCATTCATTACGATCTTTTGCATGAGCTCTTTGTTGATATCATCAACGCTTCTTTTTTCGGGAAATTCCACCACATAGCCAAAGGGAACTCCTTTTCCCTGCTTTACCACGTACTCTTCCCAGCCCATGTATTTAAGAACTCCCGTAAAGATACTGTCAGGTCTGTGGGCATGCATGTGGTCATGATCTCTGTAGATCACGATGCCTCCGCTTTCAAGGAGCTTCATTTTTTCCTCAAAAACACTGCACTCAAAATCAGCCTTCCAGCCCGGATAGTCGGGTGTTAAGTAGCTTGTGGGCTCATGAACATATAAAAGATTTGCTCCAAGCTCGATTGTCTTTTTGATCACATCTATGGTGGGTACCAGTGCAGATACAATGCCGGTACACTCTTTGTCCGTATCCCCGCACTTTACTCCGTCGCACCCGTTATAGTCTTTTCCAAGATCAGGATGGTATGCGGCCACCCTTTCAAGTACTTCTGAAATCTTCATGTCTTTACCCCAAATTTAACCTTTCACGGCACCAACCACAACGCCCTTAACAAAATATTTTTGCACAAAAGGATAGATTACAACGATTGGAAGGATTCCGATAACTGCCATTGACATACGTACGGCGTTACTTGGAAGTGATATGGCTCCTGTTCCCACTGCCACTGAGGCAGCTCCGCTCTTAAGATACTGAATGTTGTTCATGATCCTGATAAGCAGGTTCTGAATACCATAGTACTGTGGTTTCTGTATATAGTACAGCGCATTTACCCAGTCATTCCAATAGGTCAGTGCCGTAAAAAGCGAAATTGTAGCAACCGTCGGAATCGCAAGAGGAAACATGATCTTAAAGAATATGGTAAGCTCGCTTGCGCCGTCGATCTGAGCCGACTCAATAAGTGCCTCGGGTATGCTGTTTGCGTAGTAATTTCTTACAAGAAAAATATTGAATGCTCCGCAGAGGTAGTTGGGAAGAATCAGCGCCCAGATGGTGTTTTTGATATTGAACATCTGTGTCCACATCATGTATGAAGGCACCACGCCTCCGTTAAAGAGCATTGTAAAGAAAACAAAAAATGCCAGAACATTTTTGTATTTAAAATTCCTTCTGCTCATGGGATAAGCGATCATTGTAGTAATAAGGACGCTTAAAACCGTTCCTATCAGCGTAACAAGGACCGAGATCCCGTAAGCCCTGAATATGGTGGATCCCTGCTGCATCATGTAAACATAAGCATCTGTGGACCACTTTTCGGGAAGAAATGAATATCCGTTTCTAAGAAGTGTCGTCTCATCCGTAAAGGATGCGATGACAATGAGTATTATGGGTAAAAGAGCCATCACCGCAAGTATAGCGAGAACGATTGTGGATATGGCTTTAAATCTCTTTTCATCTGTCATGATCCATCTCCTTTAGAAAAGCGCGTTATCGCTGTCAACTTTGCGAACAACTGCGTTGGCGGTAACAACAATAATAAATCCAAGGACTGACTGGAAAAGACCTGCTGCCGCACTCATTCCAACGTCATTAAGCTCCATAAGTCCTCTGTAAACGTATGTATCGATGGTCTGTGTGGTTGCATACAAAGCTCCGGAATTCATGGGAACCTGATAGAACAGACCAAAGTCGGAAAAGAATATCCTTCCAACCGCCATAAGTGTCATGATGATGACCGTAGGCTTTAAGAGAGGAAGGGTGATCCTGAATATCTGCTGAAGCTTGGAAGCCCCGTCAAGAGCTGCTGCCTCATAAACAGATTTATCTATCCCTGCTATTGCTGCCAGATAGATGATTGACATGTAACCTGCGTTTTTCCACAGGTACACAAAGGTCAGGATAAAAGGCCAGTAGCCTCTTTCCATGTACCAGGCCACATCCTCTTTTCCCAACATCTTCATGACAGTGTTGTTTATAAAGCCGCTGTCGGAATTAAGGAAAGCATATACCATGTAGGCTATGATTACCCAGCTCATAAGATTGGGTAAAAGAAGTGATGACTGGAAGAACTTGGTCCTTATGGAATCTCCCAGTGCATTTAATAAAATCGCAATGGTGACGGCAAATATCGTTCCTATGACAATAAAGGCCAGATTGTACAATATGGTATTCCTGGTCATGATGAAGGCGTCCTTGGTCTGGAACAGGAATTTGAAATTCTGAAATCCGTTCCAGGGGCTCTTCCATATTCCCTTTTTATAGCTGAAGTTTTTAAAAGCCAGGAATATTCCGAACATGGGAATGTAATTGTTTATCAAAAGATAAATAAGACCCGGCGCTGCGATGAGAAAAAGCGGGCCGGACTTGGCATGTTTATTTTTCATTTTCACATGCTTTACAGCATTTTCAGTACTTGTCATAATAATTACCTTTTAAATGTTTTATGAGGCACGCACTTTAATGCGTGCCTCGTGTGATCATTACTGATTCTGTTTCCACTCATCAAGCTGCTTCTGCTTTTCTGCAAGGATATCATCATATCCTGCATCCTTGAGAGCCTGTCTGAACTCTGCAAGAGCTGAGTCTGTATCTACAGATCCGCATACGATACCGGGCATGTACTGCTGGATTGTATTGGATACTGCTGTGTACTGTGTCTGAACTGTTGATGCGTCAAAGGTAAAGCCCATAGCAGGTGAGCAGGGAGCGTTGTGGTTCTGCTCATCTTCCCATGCAAGGGATTCTGCTGAACCTGATCCCTCCAAAGGCCACTGGATAAAGAAATTGCCGAGTACTCCGCAGGAAAGCTGTGCTGTATAAGGAACTGTTGCAGCATCCTGTCCTTCGGGATATGATACTGTTCCGTCTGCGTTCTTTACATAATCTCTGCCCTCAATACCGTAGAGCATTGTGTTGATAACATCAGCGTCTGTGTATGTAAGATTCAAGAACTTAAGTGCCGCTTCGGGATTTTCTGATGTTGAAGCGATAACCTGAGCAACTGCGTTCATTGAAGAAGTATCAAGATAAGCATCTCCGAGAGCGATGGCGCCTACTTCATATCCTGAAGGAGCTGAAAGTGAAGCTGCTGTATCCTCAAGAGGATAGCTGTAAGATGCTGAATAAGCGAAGTATCCGCCTGATGACATAAGCTCTGCAGCTGCAGATGTGGTAGTTGCCGCATCTTTCATGATGTGGTCGTTCTTGTACCAGTCTCTTACAAGTGCTGCGTACTTCTCAAAGTCAGGAAGATCAAAGTAGCTTGTTACTGTCATATTCTCGCCCTGAAGGCATCCTGTGGGAGATGCAAAAGAATCGCCGAGCCAGTCGATCTTGGGAAGCCATCTTGTAAGGCCGCTGTCACCCTGTGAAACAGGAGCAAGAGGTGTGATCTCGGGATGAGCTTCCTTAACCTGAGCAAAGATAGGTGTAAGGTCTTCTGCTGACTTTACGGAAGCCATATCAAGGTTAAGCTCCTCTGCAAGATCTTTTCTGTAGATCAGCATGGGCTGAAGTGCGAAGGGCTTAAGAGTGGGAATAGCATAAAGCCTTCCGTCCTGCATTGTGGTCTTGAGCCACTCATCTTCAAAAAGAGCCTTTGTCTCAGCTGCATCTGTGTCGATGATGTCTGTGATGTCATAGCACATATCGCTGGCAATGCTGTTTCCAAGGTCTCCAAGTGTGTGGAAGATATCGATCTCACCGTTCTGTACGGCAAGGCTTACCTGCTGAGTGTAATCAGCGATTGAAAGAGGCATGAGGTGAACCTCAACTCCGATCTTGTCTCTTGTGATCTCGTTGATGGCCTCTTCTACATCTGAAGTGTCATCGGGTACCGTGTTAAATGTAACGAATGCATAAGTGATCTGGGTGTAGTCTCCATCAGCTGCGCTGCTTGTCTCTTTTGCAGTGTCTGATGAGCCGCCCTCTGAAGGAGCGGATGATCCGCAGGCAACAAGTGAAAGAACCATGGCGCCCGCAAGAATTGTTGAAAGAACTTTCTTGAACATAAATAACCTCCCTTTATAAATCCGGTATAAGCACACCGTTTTCAAGTTGTGCTTATTATATAAAGGGAGGCGTACATGTTTCTTTTAAAAATAAGACATTGATTTTCAATTTTAAGGTTTAAGGATTTTGTCCCGTAACCTGAGCATGATATTCAACCGGGGTAAGACCTGTGGTTTTCTTAAATACTGTGGAAAAATACGAGAAATTGTCAAAGCCCACCTCACAGGCCACGTCGCTTATGCGGGCCGAGGGTACTGACAACAGCTCTTTTGCCTTGGTTATGCGATAGTCGCTTATGTACTGTTTAAGGCTAATGCCCGTTTCTTTTTTAAACATCTTGGCCATGTACTCGGGAGTCAGGAACACGCTCTCTGCGATCTGTGATCTTGAAATATCCTCTTTGTAATGGTCATGGACGTAGTTCTTTGCCTTGGTGACAATTGAGTCTGACTGCTCAACTTCAGAGACATAGTCTATGGTCCTTGTAACAGTATAAACCTGCCATCTCATCATATTTGCCACAGACTCCGTGGACTGGCGCTCCAGCGTTTCAAAGGAATCATTGGCAAAAAGTCTTGTGGCCTCAACCTCCTTTGAATGAAGATATACATACACCGCCTGTAAGAGGTCCTGCCTCATGGAAGAAAGAGCTGCCGCATCCAGCTTTTTCTGGGAAGCAAGGCTCTCCATGCTAAGCTTAAGAAGATTCAAAAGCTCGATCTTCTTTTTTTCCGACAAAAGAAGCCTTATCTGCTCCTGATCAAGGATATGCCCCTCCTTGTCGGAGATCACGATCTCATCGTTTTCATGGAATATCCTTCCCTTGGACGCCACATTGTTTTTATCAAGCTCTTCCATATGAAGCGCAGCCTTGTACAGCTCCTCAATAGGGCACGGGTTGCCGATGTAGATGGTGATGGTGTTTTTCAGGACGTCTTTAGCAAGCGAAATGAGACCGGGGGACGGGGTTAGCGTATCATTTTCGCCATCATCTTCATTTTCAATCACAGCGATATAGACAATATTCTTTTCCCTGAAAGAAAAGACTCGTCCCTGAGCATCTTTTTCAAAAAGCTCCTGCGAAAAGAAAGCCACCGCCTCTTTTTCGTAGATACCTCTTCCGTTTTCTCCCATATTCTCTTCTATGGAATCCGCGCTTCCTCCGGAAATAAGAAGGAGCCTGTAGTTTATATCAGGATCGATCTCAAGCCTTCTGTGAGCGATCTCTTTTCTGATGGTCTCTCTGTCGGCAGGGATCCTTCGCTGCAAAATATCATTCCAAAAGCCCGCTTCCACATATTCAAGATTTCCCGAAACCCACTCCTCCAGGCGGTCTGCCTCGCGGCTTTTGTTCTTTTCCGCGATCCTCAACATGGCAGTTGTAAGCTCAGCCTCCATCCTGTCTGCATTAAATGGCTTTACCACATAGCCGGAAGCATTGTACTCAATGGCAGTTCTGGCATAGTCAAACTTTTCATGACTTGTAAGGAAAATGAACTCCGAATCATAGCTCTTTTCCCTTACCCATTTAAGTAGATCAAGGCCGCTTCCTCTTGGCATTTCAATGTCGCAGATTGCAAGATCTATAGGGTTTTTCTCAAAGATCTTCTTGGCTGATGAAATGTTGTAGGCGCTGTGGACCTTTTCGATATTGTATTTTTTCCAGTCTACGGATTTTAATATAACGTCAACCGTAGGCATATCGTCATCTATTACGATTGCTTCCATACGCTGCTCTGCCTCTTAACTCTTCTGGGGATGTAAATATCCACCCTGCTGCCTTTGGTATCTTTGTTGGAAAATCTGATAAGGTCATCCTTTCGGTACATAAGACTCAGTGTCTTTTTCAAATTCCAAAGCCCCAGGCCGTGGCCGTTTTCTTTAAGCTTAACCTCCGTCCCCTCAAGCCTTGTAAGAAACTCCTCGGGATAACCCGGGCCATCGTCTTCAATTACGATGTGGCACATTTCCTCTTCCCCCGAGCCCTCCTTTTTACAGGTGATAAGAATGGACGTCACACTGTCCACAGACACCGCATGTTTATAGATGTTTTCCAGGATCGTATGGATCAGAAGCTGCGGAACAGGGTAATCCGTCACACTCTCCTCCACATCAATAAAATCAAACACACATCCCGGGTAAAGGATCTCCTGCATGGCGATGTAATCTCTTGCATGCTCGATCTCTTCTGAAAGCGGCACCGTATGAAGACCTGATTTGAAAAGATATCTCACGTTCCTTGAAAGTCTCTCAATATATTCACGTATGTCTTCTCCTCTGTTTTGAAGGGACATGCTGTGAATGGTAGTCAGCGCGTTTAAGAAAAAGTGCGGTTTTATCTGAAGCTGCACATATTTAAGCGTAGCCTCGTCAAACTGGATACGTTCCTCATAGGAGCGCATTCTGAGGTTAACAATGGTATTAACCATGCGGTTAAAGCTGGTATTTATCCTGGTAAACTCGTCCGTATCAGCATCCTCTGAAAGCCTCTGCTCATAGTCTCCGTTTTCGATATCATTCATAGCTTTCAAAAGACCTGTGAATGGCCGGTACATGACTTTTCTGGTATAAAGAGCCAAAAGAAGGAGCATCAGTATGGCAGCCACTATAAGGCAGAGGATAATGACCTGCATGGTCTGGAAGCCTCCGTAAACCCTGCTTCCGGTCATGGCTGCCACAAGAGAAAAATCTCCTCTTTCGGAATCTTTTCTGAGGGCATAATATTTTCTTCCGCCGATCCAGGATGCGGTAGATTTGGCTTTCGTAAGCTCTTCTGACGGGATAAGGCTATCGCCCCTTTCAGCGATCACTGCGCCGCTGTTGTCATCGGTAATTGAGTAGGAAATAGCATCGTAGGAAACCACCTTATCGATGATATCCGCCACGGACACTACTGCTCCAAGCATTCTCTTTTTGTTTTTGTAAACTCTAACTACGTATTTCTTTTCACCGATCTCCTTGTAGAACCAGGCGGGGGGCATATTGCCTCCATTTAAAACCTTCAGCTCTTTAAGCCACTCCTCCAGTTTTACGGTGTCGTTATAACTCATGTCGGAATATGGTCTTGCTATATATGTATTCCCGATGAGGTCATAGAAAAAAAGCGTCCTTACATCCTCACCGGCGCGGCTTACGTTACTGAGGGTCTGGAGCATGTTCTGGGCTGCCTTTGCCCTTGCTATGTCATCTCCTCTTTCAAAGGCTGCAATGTCATCATTGCTTTGAAGCACCATGGAAAGAGCCTGCTCATTGGCCTTTAGCACTTCGTCCATTTCCCTGACGGTGATTTCCCCGGCCTGTTCCAGTGCAGCAGCTGCGCTGTTTTCAAGAGTTGCAGCCGTGTTTGCCCATACCGTGGAAAGGATAACCGCCATCAAAAGAAGATAGATCACAGATGCTATAACTATGGTCCTTAGAAAGGAATTTTTTTTCTTTTCCTTTGACTTGTTTTTATTTTCCATTCTTTGTAATACCTTTCAGTACTACTATAATACATTAAATAATAAAAATGCCACAGCCGGTATATATGATACAGCTGTGGCATGTGGTATGACCTGTTTATGTTCAATTTTTTACGGAGGATAGTTTTTCTGCTACGGCCCCGGCAAGCTTTTTATGGCCTTCTTCATCAAGATGCTCTTCATCGATGTGGCTGGCACCGGCGAAGTCTGATGCTGCCAGAAATCCGCAGCCGTTTCTGTCTGCCAGTTCGCTATAGTAATCTTTTAGTCTTTTACTGGTCTCAACAGATATGGTGTCAAATTCCGGATCCTTGTCTTCTCTCCATACATCATTTCCAAGATGGATAGGCGAAACAATAAGGATATTTTCCGGACTTACGAATTTTTTTATCTCATTAAGGCATTGTTCAAGTCCCTTGGTGATAACATGAGGGCTTGCATGAAAAACTCTCTTGCAGTCGTTGGTTCCAAGCATTATAACCGCCGCGTCAATGGGGCTTGTGCTCTCAAGTATCGCAGGAAGTACATCAATAGCTCTTCTCAAAGGTCTCAGTTCATCTTCAAATACCGTGGTCCTGCCGCAGAGGCCCTGCTCAATGATTCTGGTATCCTGAAGTTTTTCCTGCAAAATACTCGTCCATCTGATGCCCCAACCGTATCTGTCCTTGGTCCCGGGAATAAGTCCCCAGGTATTGGAATCTCCGAATGCAAGAATGTTTCTCATAGTCATTCTCCTTATCAGATAGCTGCAAAACCTTTCTCAAGATCTGCAATGATATCATCGATATGCTCTGTACCGATGGAAAGTCTGATGGTGCTCTGTGTGATGCCCTGGTCCTTAAGCTCTTCATCGCTAAGCTGTGAATGAGTTGTTGTTGCAGGATGGATAACAAGGCTCTTTACATCGGCAACATTTGCAAGAAGTGAAAAGATCTCAAGATTGTCGATGAACTTCCATGCTGCCTCTTTTCCGCCCTTGATCTCGAAGGTAAAGATTGAAGCTCCGCCGTTGGGGAAGTACTTTTCATAAAGAGCATGATCTGGGTGATCAGCTATTGAAGGATGATTTACCTTTTCTACCTTGGGGTGGTTCTTAAGGAATTCAACTACCTTCTTTGTGTTTTCAGCATGTCTGTCAAGACGAAGTGAAAGTGTCTCAACGCCCTGGAGAAGAAGGAATGCGTTGAAAGGAGAAATAGTTGCTCCTGTATCTCTCAAAAGGATGGCTCTGATATAGGTAACAAATGCTGCAGGTCCTACTACGTCATAAAAAGATACTCCGTGGTAGCTGGGGTTGGGATCAGCAATGTTAGGATACTTGCCACTTGCCTTCCAGTTAAACTTGCCTGCCTCTACGATGATGCCGCCAAGAGTTGTTCCGTGTCCGCCGATAAACTTGGTTGCGGAATGAACTACGATGTCAGCGCCGTGCTCGATAGGTCTGATAAGATAAGGTGTTCCGAAGGTATTGTCGATAACAAGAGGAAGTCCGTGCTTGTGTGCTATCTCAGCAATAGCATCGATATCAGGGATATCACTGTTGGGATTTCCAAGGGTCTCAAGGTAGATGGCTCTTGTATTCTCTTTAATAGCACCTTCTACTTCCGCAAGGTTATGTGCATCCACGAAGGTTGTGGAAACGCCGTACTGAGGAAGTGTATGTGCAAGAAGGTTGTAGCTGCCACCGTAGATTGTCTTCTGAGCTACGATATGTCCGCCGTTAGCTGCAAGTGCCTGAATTGTATAGGTGATTGCTGCTGCACCGGATGCAACTGCAAGAGCTGCACTTCCGCCCTCAAGAGCTGCAATTCTCTTTTCAAGAACGTCCTGAGTGGTATTTGTAAGTCTTCCGTAAATATTTCCTGCATCAGCAAGTCCGAATCTGTCTGCTGCATGCTGGCTGTTTCTGAACACGTATGAAGTTGTCTGGTAAATAGGCACTGCCCTTGCATCTGTTGCGGGATCGGGCTGTTCCTGTCCTACGTGTAACTGTAATGTCTCAAATCTGTAATCGCTCATTTTTGTGTCCTCCAAAGTTAGTTTTTATTTTTAATTGAATTATTATCTTTTTTATTTAGTTTTCTTTATTTACTTTTCTTTATTCAGTTGTATGTCATCATCCTTTTATTATTTTGGTGCCGATCCCTCAGGGTATAAAAATACCCGGAGGATCTGTAATCTCCCGGGCAAATGGCATACGTTTTATTCAGTGTGATCTGAAATATTCGTCGGCGCGTGTATCATCGCACGAAAACACGCCAGCCATATTGCATGCCCGGGAGTTCAACATTCGACAACACATCATGTATTCAGCTCTGATATTCTTTGTGCTAAACATCTTTTTCGCCTCCGTTGTTTTTGATTAACTGAAAATTATATTACACGTATTTACATACTGTGTCAATAGGTTTTATAATATTTTTTGTCACCATCCTTTTTCCGCCTATTTACCTTTTTATGTAATAGGTTAAAATAGAATCGATGGCGGTTTCATTATGTTTTCTACAAAAGGAAGATATGCACTCAGAATAATGATAGAGCTGGCTGAACGCGGCGGGGATGATTTCATCCCGTTAAAAGTAATATCCGAGGATCAGGAAATATCCAAGAAATACCTTGAGATAATAGCAAAAGAACTGGTAAAAGGAAAACTACTTGTAGGTGCCAGCGGCAAACACGGCGGCTACAAGCTTACAAGATCTCCCGAGGAATACACCGTAGGTGAGATCATTGAACTCATGGAAGGTCCCATCGTTCCTGTAATGTGCCTTGCTCCCGGAGCAGAGGAATGCCCCCGCTACAAGGTCTGCAAGACCCTCCCCATGTGGAAAGAGTTCTACCAGATTGAGCACGACTTCTTTTACGGCAAAACTCTGGCAGATCTGGTAAATAGTAAATAAGGTCTGTGACATAATCTATGAAAAATAATGAGGGCTTCAGTCTGTATTGGACTGAAGCCCCTTTTATTACGTAAATCAATCGCTTATAACGACTGTGGTGGTCTTTGTGGTATCATCACCACTAATCGGAGCATCGAAGCTGTCATTAACAAGGCCTGCAGAATCAACTTCAAAATATTCCACCCCGGATTGTGGCTTGCTGTCAGGCAGCGATTCATAACCGTTTTCATTGATATTGCAGATGTTAAAGTATGTGTTTGGATTTGACGGATCATCTACATGTACATGGAGGTTGCCGGAATCATCGATCTTATCGGTCACGTCCACGACGAGATTCTTATAAGTAAAGATCATACGTCCATCCACTTTTTCAAGGAACATGTCATTATTTATATAGCCTGCCATATCCTCGGTGTTTAGAGCCGTCTGATTTCCTTCAGCATCCATGTAAAAACCGCCGATATTGCGCTCCTTGCCGTCTTCGCCTATCATTTTATACGCTTCATCATCGATCTTTTCCACTTCTACTGTCTGTTTGGTACCTCCAAGCCAAAGTTTAAGATAGGTGCGTATCCCACCCACATCATTGGCATAACATACTCCGGCACTTCCAATAGTAACAGTACATATAGTTATCACGGCAGCAGCAACACGGCTTATGCCCTTTACAGAAGTCATTTCCATTATCTTACCCTTTCGATCATCTAAGGATGCGTCAAGACGCTCCCTGAATCCTTCGGAGAGATGAAGTGTGTTAAAGCTTCTTTTATACCATTCTTTATTTTTCTCATTATTCATCTTCCCATCCCTCCAGTCTTGTTTTTAGTATCTTACGGCCGTTGAAAAGTCTTGTTTTTACGGTGTTCTCAGACAGTTCCAGAATATCGGCGATCTCGGAAATTTTATATCCTTCAAAATAGTGCAAATGTATAACGATCCTGTATTTTTCCTTCAGCGCCAGAACCTCATCCATCAATAGTCTGTCAGACGGCTCCTCAAAAGTGAGGCTGTCCATATAATCCTCAAAGGATATTCTGTTCCGGTTCCAGAACAGGCGTCTTATACTTTTTGCAGCATTCACGGTAACCCTTATCAGCCATGCTTTGATATGCTCTTCCGATTCGAAGTCCTTATCGCTATGATATAGCCTGATAAAAGCCTCCTGTACCGCATCTTCGGCATCCTGCGGCTGCCTGCATATCTGAAAAGCAGCGGCATACAACCTGTCACCGTATTTTTCACATATTTCCTCAAAATCAATCTTCATAAAACTCTCCGTCAAGATATCTTGCATATATTATACGCATCAATACGGGGAAAGGTTTTATAACAAAAACAAAAAAATGGAATTTTGTCTTTTTATGAATAACAAATAAGGTATAAACACAGAGGTGGTGAAGATATTTATTATCTTCACCACCTCATTTAAATTATTACCATCTTCCACCTAACCAATAAGCGGGGCCTCTATAGAAATGACCTAAATACCAAATATTAGATCCATGTCCGGAATTAACACTATCTTCCAATGCTGCAGCAAGCAATATCAGTACTCCAACAACAACCGCTACAGGATGTGAAGTGTATAGTTTTAATGAAAATACAATCATGATCAACAAAATAAACATGATGATGATCCTGATAATACTCGATTTCTTTCTTCCCTTCAGGATAAGCAATTCATCTGAATTCGGAGCAGGGCAAAAATCTTCCATTCCCAATAATTTGGTTACCTGATGCCTCCATTTATATTCTCCGGAAGCATCACCTGTCGCATAAGCCATAGCTGTCCAGAGTGGTCTTCTTCTAAACTTATCCTCAGAGTCCCTAATATAATTAATAGGTTTGGATAATGCCTTTTTATACAATTCCTTTTCCTTTGGTTTATTATGCCTTTCCATACCATAGCCCATGTTAGCAAAATCGGTGAAATCAAAATACATTTTTTTCATGAGGCTATACATTTCAAGATCATCTTCCCCTACTTCGTTATTACCTTTACATATATTATATGCAAACTCAGCACTCCAAGCTGCAATGTATATGTAGTCAGCATCCATGTATCCAGTATCATTGTATCCATTGATCACATTATAAACGCTGACATATCCGTTTTTCCAGAAGTCAGGATATGACCCGATTATCTCCATATAAAAAGCATTTACCACCGTATAATACAGCTTTAAGTCAGTCAGATAGATTATAAACAAGTCATCTCTTGAGTATATGACTAAGTCTTTGGCAGCGGATGTATTCTTTCTTCTAAGCAGAATACACATTGCTTTGAAAGCTATTTTACATGCCACATCGCTATACTCGGAATATCCCCTTTTGTATGTTGTAGCCAAGAGTCCCCAAAACAATAGAAGCAACTCAGAATAATCAAATTCTTCTATGTCATTGATTGTCTTCTTCGCCCACACACAAAAATCACCATATTCATTTTCTGTACCGCTTTCAGCATATGAAATGAGCTTATCTACTGCTGAGCCCCTATTATATGGCACTTGATATCCTTGATCCATAAACCAATAGTCCTTTTATAATTTCTTAGCGTTTCTGTAATCTATAATTCCTTTGACTATTATAAAAACAGAAGCCGGTATTCCAACAGCACAGGAAATAATCACTTTAAAGATATTTAAAATAATCGCCGTAAAGAAATTTCCCATTTCGCCATTACTGAAAAACAACGGTATTCTCTTCGTCAGTCTCCATCCAAATGGTAAGCCCCATCCAAATGCGAAAGCCCACATATATACCTTTATATCTGTTTCCTTGTCCCAAAACATCAAGCCAATTCCCACAGCACCAAAAATCAGCCCTTTGATTATAGTAGACAAGATAGTACTCTTTGAACTGGCCAATGCTTCCTGTTTTTCTTTTTCTCTCTCATTTATACTTCTTGCAACCATCTCTCTGTGACAATCTTCGCATGATAAAGGTGTATATTGGGATGCGCACTCACGGCACAATGCCTTTCCACAATATTGGCAATTTCCTACCGCCTCTCTGTCTTCATGATAAAAACACTTCATATAAGCCTCCTTATTTTTACACTTTGACATTCACTGAATGTCATTTTTCAATCCATGATAGCACAAAATAATCGTTGATGACAATCAGTGAATGTCAATGAGGCATAAAAAATGTTTATAAACAAAACCAATGACGGACTCAACAATTTGTGTGGAAGAAAAGTCGCTATATATAGAAAAGAATTAAAGATATCTCAACGTGCTTTAGCAGATAAACTACAGATAATAGGTTTAGACATCGATAAAAACGCTATTCAAAGAATAGAATGTGGTAAAAGATTTGTTACCGATATAGAGTTGAAATCTCTATCAATTGTTCTTAATAAACGTATTGACGAACTTTTATAAATTATTTAGCTTGACTATCTTACTCAATCAGAGTACCATCCATCCATTCATAGCTGATGAATGTGGTCTGTCACTATTTCAATTTCGTGACAGGCAAATTTACTTCACATTGGTTATTAGAAGTTTTAATCCAAGCGGAGCCAATTTATCCGCAAGCTCTTTTTCCATTTTTCTGATAATATCCGCATCTATACTCTTATTTATTTTTTCCCAGCACTCTTGAGCCATCAGTATCTCACTTGATGGAATCTCTTTTACCGTAGCCCGGATTTTTTTGTATATCACAGGCGATATGACGCCTTTCGCTTCTTCAGCCTTTGAAGCAAACCATTCCGGATTCCGGTCAACGTTTCGCAGTATCGTATCATGGGCTCTGTCCTGAACCTGATGGCTTTCATATCTGGTAATCGTTTTTGCTCCCCATCCAAGAACTAAGCAAAGATCTTTCTGAGAAATATCGTACTTCTTCCTTATACCCTTTATTTCTTCTGAAGTTAGTAACCCCATCTTCTTCCTATAGGCATCCTTGAGCCTGCGATTGTTCTCGCTTATCTGTTCTTCATTTTCGAAGTACTCATCCGCTTCACTACAATATAAGCTTTCAGCCTCATAAGATACTTCCACACCTTTAAACCAGCCAACACCTTCATATGACACCGTCAAAACTTCATGTTCCTGCATACAACAGACGCATAGGCACTTTTCTTTTTTCAATATTTTCATATTTCCCATATCATTTCCTCATTGTTATTTTTTGTACGGAAACATCTCTTTAGTAAAAGCTTTCTCTGCAAAATGAAAGGACATCACAAAAGTAGTGCTGTTGCCATATTCATCCAGCAGTTCCACCCTCAGTTTGATATATACATCATCCTTGCCGTTATACACCTTACCAAATTCGCGCATTTCACTTCTGTTCGTGAATCGTATATCCTTAACAGTCTGAATGTAGTTCTCAGCAGTAAGCGTCAGTAATTCTCGCTTTAGTGAATCAATCACTGGCTCATCAGGAAAAAGCGTGTCTACCGTGTATTCATTTGTATACCTTTTATCTCTTTTTTTGTCTACAAATCTATTGGTTTGAAAGCTGATTCTGGCCCCATTATTTAAAGCATACCTTAGGTTCTGTAGATAAGCCTTAACCTCAAGTTCGCTTTCAATTCTTACATTTTCATTATTCAATTCATACCTCCTCAGAGGTATCATTTGATACCTCAATTCTATCATTTTCTTTTTTTAAAATCAATTACTTACAGTATTCATCTATCTTCAGTGAATCCCCACTTAGTCGAACGCTGACGCATCCGCCTTCATCAGTCCTGTAAACCTTTGCCCCAACCTGCTCAAGGCGCTCTAGCAGTTCCTTATGTGGGTGTCCGTAGGAATTGTTCACTCCGCAGCTGATGATTGCGAGCCGCGGGCGGGTGAGATCAAGGAATTCCTCATCTGTGGTGTATCCGGAGCCATGATGGGCGACTTTCAAAAGCGTCAAAGGTTTTTCAGCAAAGTCATCCTCTTGCCTTAACTTCCTTTTCACCTGCTCTAGTCCCTCTCCTTCCATATCCCCGGTGAAAAGAGCTGTGAATTGCCTGTATTTCATCAGCAAAACCGTGGAATATTCATTAGCGCCTTCCGCCGTCATGTTAAGCTCCGGATTAAGGCAGGTGAAAGATGCATTCCCCAGGGCTAAACTCTCACCGGCATTTATATACAAAGTAGGAATCCCCAGCTCTTTTGCCCTGTTTTCCAGCTTATGGTAGTTATCCCCTCTTGAGCCTTCGGCCACTTCAGGCAGAATCAGTCTTTTTACTGTTATTCCGCCCTTCTCCATATCGTCAAAAATCTCAAATATACCGCTTACGTGGTCTGTATCCTCGTGGGTAATAACCACAGCTTCAAGCACGCCAATTCCCTTATATTTCAGAACAGGAATGATCCGGTATTTTCCAACATTCTTTTTTGAGGTACTTCCTCCATCAATCAGAATGCTTTGTTTACCGGCGGATACAAGGATCCCGTCTCCCTGACCAACGTCCATCAGATTGATCTCCAATTGAGGTCTTATGTGAAATGTCAGGATAAATACGGCTGATGCAATTAGCCCATATATCAACAGATCCTTGTATTTCCCGTTGTATTTAGCACTCTCTTTGCCGGAGACTTCACTTAAAATTTTCCTTTTATAAATCAAAGCCATTCCGACAAGCAGAAAATACACCGCCACCTGCCAGGGCTTTGAGCATCCCATGTACCAGGTAAAAGATCTTTTTATCGCCTCTGATGAACACAAAAAATTAAATAAAGACAGGATCAGATGGACAGGAAGACCTAAAGCCGCAGCCCCTGTGCCCAAGAAGCCCGGCCCGAACACACCTGCAAAAAGTCCTGCAGACATAGCCGTAAAGCCAAGCATAAGTAAGATTCCCATAACAGGGATCACAAAAAGATTCAAAAACACGGAATGTATCGGGTAAGTATAATAGAAAAGCCCATAGACAGGTAACGTAACAAGCGCAACCGCTGCCCCGGAGGAAACAGCTTCCACAATAAAGCGTCCCGCCCTATCCCAAAAAGCCTCTTTATCATCAGCAAACTTCATCTCCCTGTAACTGTTTTGCCTTTCAAGATACTTAAGCGGCAGTATGTAGGGCCTTACCACAGTAATCCCGATCACCGCTCCAAAGGAAAACAAAAATCCGCTGCTATACAAAAGAAGAGGCTGATCCAGTATCATCAGTATCTCAGCAAGTGTCAGGGCCGACAGCACATCATAAGTTCTTTTAACCAAAGGCGCCATGAGCCTTAGGGCAAACATGAGTATAGCCCTAAAGGAAGACGTTCCCATGCCACACATGATGCCATAGGAATACATAAAGAAAATCGCCAGAGCCGCCGGAACTATGTTGATCACCAATGTAGAATTCACCCAGATCCTGTGCTTTGCCAGCATCAACCGCCTTAATAGCTTATAAAGCCCCATTCCGATCAGGGAAATATGAAGTCCCGATATGGCCACCGCATGATAAATACCGTTACTCTTATAAAGCTCTTTTATCTCTTCATCCATAAAGGCCTTGTCCCCAAGGAGCATGGCCTTCATGACTCCGGCGTCCTGTGGAGAAAGGCTTAGGTCCAGAGCTTTTTCCAGGGTGCACTTAATAAGAAAAAGCCTCTCTCTGTAAGAGTTTGCTCTTCCGCCCTTTTTGATCACAGATCCGTTTGTGATCCTGTATGAAATTTTAAGAGTTAAATAATAGAGGCGGCTGTCAAATTCGCCGGGATTTCGAGGGCCTTCAAAAAACTTTCTCTTTCCCTCTACGCAGACATACTCTCCAATTGAAGGTATTTCAGAATATTCATCCGAAAGATAGACCTGGACCTCTCCTGAGCTTTTTTCCAAAGGAGTGATATACAAAACAGGCAGATATTTACCGTCAGGATCCTTTCTCAGCTCCTTGGCGCTGATGCGGCCGGTGAGGCGAAAAGATCCCATTTCAGAGACATCCAAGCTTTGGATATCTTCCGAAGACAAACTCAAAAAACGATCCGGAAAAATCTGAAGATACAAAAAGACAACCGCCGTCAGAATGATCGCCATAAGGCATAACGGCCGTTTCAAAGAATGATCACCTCTTATTCGATAATATCAAGGTTCCTCTCATAAAGACCCGAAACATCAAAATCCCGGTAGGTGAAGGAGGATTCACCGTCTACTGAAAGTGACACTGTGTTGACATCGGCAAACGCTGCAATGGTATTCACAATAGAATAGATCGCCACAACAGCTCTTATGTCCTCAAAAGAATTCGACAAAAGCGAAGGA
>JAILOW010000010.1 GCA_024690635.1 Butyrivibrio sp. | reverse complement strand
GATGTCAGCGCCGCCTGCTGTCAAAAGGATCCTGAGTGCATTGCTGTCAGTGTCTGGTGTTGCATTTGCAAAGTCACCAGTATTTATATCCTGCACAACCTTCCCTCCAGAAAGTTCGTCTTCATAGAACTGTCTGCGAAGCGGAGCGTACTTAAGGCCCAAAAAGAGCTTCGTAGGAAGGCCCTTATTACCTGACATGCCCTTGTACAAAGACTCATAGCCCAGAGTCTCGTAATAGCCGCTGTAATTGATGAGAACATCTACTGGATAAGGTTCTTTTCCAAGGTCGTCCATATAGGCTACAGGACATATCCTGCTAATAGCCTCAAAATATCTCTTGGTCACGAAATAAGAATCTACTAAAAGAGCTCTGACGCCTCTTGCCATAAGCTCTTTTTCCAAAACAGGAAGTTCATCTTCAATTTGGTCATAGACACTTCCAAGGACTACCACATCAAAATGTTCAAGCCCTTCAGCGAAGTTTTCAACAAGGCTCTTTCCCTCATTATCAGCCACAAAAAAGGTGACACTCTCCCCCAGTGCGATGAGCTCTTTTGCAATGGTAATACAGCGCATCACATGGCCTGATGCTATTATCTTGTTTGCGTCTGCGCGGATTCCGATCATGGACAAAAAACTCCTAAACTATCAGTCAACAAGGTCCCAGCTAAGGGGAGTTCCTTTTTCAATGTCTTTTGAAGCCTTGCGGCCAAGAACTTCTTCGTAGTGCCTTGTATGCATGCCATTTCCGGGGCGGATGGATCTTACATTTTCAGGGGTAAGCTCCTCCCCGGCCTTAACATCCTTTACAACGAAAAGAGATCTGGAAAGGCTTCTTTCCTTTACCTGCTTGTCTGTAAGCTTGTACTCTGATGAGCCAAGGGCTTCCTCGATGATCCTTACGTTTTTCACCATCTCTGTGAACTCAGAAGGTTCCATGGAAAAGGCATCGTCAACGCCTCCAGCAGAGCGGTCAAGGGTCAGGTGCTTTTCTATCATCTTTACTCCAAATGGCACGCTTCCTGTAGGAATGACGCTGCCAGGAGTGTGGTCAGAAAGACCTACTATGCAGTCAAACTCTTTTGCAAGAGTAGGGATCATGCGAAGGTTCACAAGATTGTAAGGTGTTGGGTAGGCACTTACGCACTTAAGAAGCACCACCTGATCGTTGCCCTCTTCCTTGCAGGTATCAAGGGCGAGCCTTATATCCTCTTCATAGGCGATCCCGGTTGCGAAGATTATTGGCTTGTGAAGAGCTGCGATCTTCCTGATAAGTGGAATGTCGTTGATCTCAAAGCTGGCGATCTTGTAGGCTGGAACGTTCAGGTTCTCAAGATAATCAACTGATGTAGGGTCGAAGGGTGATGAGAAAGCCTCCATGCCAAGCTTTTTAGCCTCATTCATAAGGCCCTCATGCCACTCCCATGGCGTGTAAGCTTCTTCATAGAGGTTGTGGAGAGTCCTTCCTGCCCAGAGTCCGTCGCCAGGTGTCATGAACCACGGCTTGTCACAGTCGATGGTTATGGTATCAGCAGTGTAGGTCTGAAGCTTAATGGCGTCTGCACCAGCCTCATGAGCTGCGTGGATGATCTCAACCGCCCTGTTATAGTCTCCGTTGTGGTTACCTGAAATCTCTGCAACAATAAAGCAGGGATGGTCCTCTCCAACGTATCTGTTTCCAATTTTTATACTCTTCTTAAACATATCTGCTCCTATTTGCTGTCACTCATTTATCCTCTTGGAATAGCACAGTGCATCTTCTGCATCTGACGCTGTGTACCCATTTGCTAAAAAGCACTTACCCGAAGCGCTGTTTGTCTTTAATGTAAGGCCCATCAGAGTCTTTACCTCTCCAGGCATCTCTTTTTCCACAAGGGCTATGATCTTTTTGCCGTAGCCTCTTTTTCTCTTTTCAGGGGCTATAAGATAGCTGATCTCCCCAGCATCCTCTGTGACGTCAACCCTGATGTTTCCGACCTTATCCTGCCCGTCCATCATTATGAACATGTGGCAGTCCTTCTGGGAGAGCTTTTTTGAAAGCCATTTCTTGTGAGAATCAAGATCTATCTCGTCTTTGGTAAAAGAGTTGGCTCTGGTAGTCTCATCATTTCGCCACCTCAGGATATCAAGGGCATCCTCCATGGTGGCTCTTCTTAAGAATATTTGGTTGTCTTTTCTTTCTTCCAAGTCCGCCTCCATGTAAAAGCCGTTACTTATCCAGGTTCTCTGTCTTTCTGTGGATCGCCGGATCTTCGTATTTATCCAAAAAATCAAGGCCCAGGTACACTATCTCTTTTGCAAAATACACATTGTCCATCTGGGTTATGACAGATATCACCTTATCAACTGCAAAGCCCTCAATATCTCCAAGAACTTCCATGGGGAATCTGTCCCTTACTACAACTGTTTCAGGAAATGCCCCTTCGTAGTCCAGAGTATCCCTTGGATGTGGCTTTATTATCACTCTGTTTTCATCCTTGTACTCATCTATGATATCGGAAAATAGCTTTTTCCTTACATCCATTTCGCACAAAGGCTCAGTAAGTATCATGACCTGAGGCCTCTTTTTGCCCTCATCATACTCCCCTGTTCCAAGAAGCTGGGATACAACTCTGTCCTTGTTCTCAAGAAAGATATCAACCAGGATACCATGGTCTTCAGAACTTAGCTTGTCATTTAGCTGCGCCCTTGGAATCTCTATAGTGTTCTTTGGCGGCTTGTGATTGGCGCTGATATCATTGACTTCATAATCAATGCAGTACTTGCTATAGCCGCTTTCTATAAAGATAAGTCCAAGAGAAGCCATGAATTTCTTAAGGGGCCACGCTCCCCTGTTGGCATTTCTTGCCTGGTCGTCAAGCTTACCTGAGTTAAGGCCGTCCTCTACAGCATGATAATATATCTTTTTATAATTGAGATAATATCCAATTGGATCCGAATCACAGAATACGTAAACGTCGTTATAGGCTGAAAGATCTGTGGGAATGTACTGCTCCTGAAGCTTTCCAAGGAGCCTGGTGTAGGTGATCCTCTGGATAAGGTTGGCTATGATATTACCCTTATCCTGGTGATAACTCATAACCTCTTTTGAAGTCACATCTTCTTTTTCGTCGTACATAAATACATTGTCAAAAACTCCCGATTGCATAAGCCTCTCCGGGAGCTTTTCGAAGTTATTGGACATGGTGCTAAGGACAATATCTGCGCTGCCCTTCTTGTCATGCCTTGCCACAAGCTCTTTCACCACCGCAATATATGCGTGATAGTAGGTGTGGCA
>JAILOW010000191.1 GCA_024690635.1 Butyrivibrio sp. | reverse complement strand
TCACCAAGAGCAGCCTTGGCCTCTTTACTCTTAAGAGATTCATTCTCGCTTTGAAGAGCTTTAAGCTCATCCTGGAGCTTTTTGATCTGTGTAGTTATATCAGAAGGATTGGTCTTAAGAGCTTTTGCAGCCTCATTAAGTCCGGCCTCTACATTCTTGTAATACTCTCTTGCGTTGTCACCGGTAAGTGCCTCGATACGACGAACACCGGCAGCAACACCGCTTTCTGAAACGATCTTGAAAAGACCGATATGGCTTGTGTTTGATACATGAGTACCGCCGCAAAGCTCGATGGAGAAATCTCCCATGTTTACAACTCTTACGGTATCGCCGTACTTCTCTCCAAAGAGAGCCATAGCTCCGGTCTTTTTAGCATCTTCGATTGACATCTCTTTAGTAACAACAGGGAGAGCCTCGAGAATCTTGGCATTTACGATAGCTTCAACCTTCTCGATCTCTTCTGCTGTCATAGCCTGATGGTAGCTAAAGTCAAATCTTGTCTTATCAGGATCCTGATATGATCCTGCCTGCTCAACGCTGTCTCCGAGAACCTGCTGAAGAGCTTTCTGAAGAAGGTGAGTAGCTGAATGGTTGCGGCAGGTCTTTGCACGGTTTTCTTTATCAACCTGAAGACTTACCTTATCACCTGTCTTGAAAGTTCCTTCAGTAACTTCACCGACATGAGCGGTTCTTCCGCCTGCAACGTGAACAGTCTCAAGAACAGTAAACTTCGCACCGTTCTCGCCTGTAATAACACCGATATCACCAACCTGTCCACCCATGGTTCCGTAGAAAGGTGTCTTATCTGTAATGATGCTGCCCTTAGCGCCCTTTGCAAGTTCGGAAACAAGTGCATCCTCGCCTGCCATGGCAACTACAGCTCCGTCGCTTTCGGTAGAAGTATAGCCAACAAACTCACTTGATACAGATTCGTCAAGGCTATCAAATACACCTGCGCCTGTTGTAAGGTTTGCTGAGAAGTTCTGATTATCTCTTGCTTTCTGCTTCTGCTCTTCCATAGCCTCGGCAAAGCCCTTCTCATCAACAGTAAAGCCTTCCTCCTGGGCAAGCTCAACAGTGAGCTCTACAGGAAATCCGAAGGTATCGTAAAGGAAGAACGCATCTTTTCCTTCAATTTCTTTCTTTCCGGCAGAAGTAGTCTGATCAAGGATCTTCTTAAATTCCTTCATACCGTTTTCAAGAGTTGACTCGAAACGGGTGATCTCTCTTTCAAGCTCAGTAAGAACAAACTGGCGGTTTCTTGCAAGATTCTCGTAGCTCTCAGAGTACTCATCAATGTAGATCGTAGCTACTCCGAGGATCTGATCCTTGTTAAGTCCGAGAGTCCTTGCATGTCTAACAGCGCGGCGGATAAGTCTTCTGAGGATATATCCAGCTCCTGTGTTGGAAGGAAGAAGCTTAGCCTCGTCACCGATAAGCATAACAGCTGTACGTGAGTGATCAGCAAGGATCCTCATGGATCTTGTGGTCTTTTCGTCAGCCTCATACTTGATGCCGCTCTCTTTTTCAATATAAGCGATAACAGGAGCGTGAAGATCGATCTTGTAAACATCGTCTACACCGTTGAGGAAAGCAAGGATACGCTCAAGTCCCCAGCCTGTATCAACGTTCTTCTGAGAAAGAGGTGTAAGGCTTCCGTCATGATGCTTTTCATACTGCATGAATACGTCGTTACCGATCTCTGTGTATTTTCCGCAGTGGCATCCGGGTCCGCAATCAGGTCCGCAATCGGGAATATCTTTTACATAGAACATCTCGCTGTCAGGTCCGCAGGGGCCATATTCAAGTCCCCACCAGTTGTCCTCGGCGGGAAGGTAGAAAATATTCTCAGGTTTAAATCCTGATTCGATACGGTACTTGGCACCCTCTTCATCTCTGGGAGCATTCTCGTCACCTGCAAATACAGTTGCTGCAAGGTGATCACGGTCAAAGCCAAAGAGCTCTGTAAGAAGCTCGTAGCTCCACTGGCATCTTTCTTTTTTGAAGTAGTCACCAAGAGACCAGCTTCCCATCATCTCAAAGAATGTTCCGTGGCTCTTGTCACCTACTGAATCGATATCATTGGTACGAACGCATCCCTGTACGTTGCAAAGTCTTGTTCCCATAGGATGCTTTTTGCCTAAAAGATAAGGCATAAGAGGCTGCATGCCTGCTACGTTGAACATAACACCGGTGGAGCCGTCGGATACAAGTGAAACGGCACCGCAATCAACGTGTCCCCTGTCTATATAAAACTGTTTCCAAGCTTTACGCAGCTCATTGGCTGTAAACTGTTTCATTATCTGTCTTCCTCCAAAAACTCTTTAAATCAAAAATCGAACTTGTCAGCAAAGAAAGCATCAAGATCGTCAATTGCAACTCTCTCCTGCTCCATGCTGTCTCTGAATCTGACTGTAACCATATTGTCGGTCTCTGAATCAAAGTCATAGGTTACGCAGAAAGGAGTTCCAATCTCGTCCTGACGACGATATCTCTTTCCGATGTTTCCTCTGTCATCAAACTCACAGTTGTATTTCTTGGAAAGCTTTGCATAAACCTTCTCAGCGCCTTCATTGAGCTTCTTGGAAAGAGGAAGGATACCGATCTTTACAGGAGCAAGTGCGGGATGGAAACGAAGCACTGTACGGATGTCGGGCTTATCCTCAGTTCCGATGTTCTCCTCGTCATAAGCCTCGCAAAGGAATGCAAGAGTTACACGGTCTGCACCAAGTGAGGGCTCAACAACATAAGGAATATATTTTTCATTGGTCTCGTCATCAAAGTAATCCATAGGCTCGCCTGAAGTCTCCTGATGACGTGAAAGGTCATAATTGGTTCTGGATGCGATACCCCAAAGCTCACCCCAGTCTGTGAAGGGGAATGCATACTCAATATCTGTTGTGTGATCACTGTAGAAGGAAAGCTCCTCAGGATCATGGTCACGAAGACGAAGGTTCTCTTTATTGATACCAAGGGAAAGAAGCCACTCATAGCAGAACTTTCTCCAGTACTCAAACCACTCTGTCTGTGTGCCGGGCTTGCAGAAGAACTCAAGCTCCATCTGCTCAAACTCTCTTGTACGGAAAGTGAAATTACCGGGTGTGATCTCGTTTCTGAAGCTCTTACCGATCTGGCAGATACCAAAAGGTACTTTCTTTCTGGATGTACGCTGAACATTCTTGAAGTTTACGAAAATACCCTGAGCGGTCTCGGGACGAAGATAAACAGTATCCTTGGCATCCTCTGTTACACCCTGGAAAGTCTTGAACATAAGGTTGAACTCTCTGATACCTGTGAAATTGTGCTTACCGCATGAAGGGCAGGGAATATTGTGCTCCTTGATGAAGTTCTCCATATCCTCATGTGACCAGCCGTCAACGGATGACTCAAGAGTAATATTGTTCTCAGCTGCAAAATCCTCGATGATCTTGTCTGCTCTGAATCTCTCATGACACTCTTTACAATCCATAAGAGGATCGGAAAAGCCTCCAAGATGTCCTGATGCTACCCATGTCTGGGGATTCATAAGGATCGCGCAGTCAACACCTACATTGTGAGGGCATTCCTGAACGAACTTCTGCCACCAGGCTCTCTTGACATTGTTTTTGAACTCTACACCAAGGTTACCGTAGTCCCAGGTATTAGCAAGACCGCCGTAGATCTCCGATCCGGGATATACAAATCCTCTCGCCTTGGCCAGCGCAACTATTTTGTCCATTGTTTTTAATGACTTGTCCATAGTGATAATCCTCTCTGATTTATTTATTATCTATATAAATATCATTTTGATAAAAGAAGCTGTACCGTTTCCGAGTCAGCATCCTGAAGAACTGCTTCCTTTTTATTTAAAAGAGTCACTCCCCCGGTCATGTATTCTATATTGTAGGGAGTCCTGATATTTGATCTGTCTGTGGTGATTACTATATGTCTGTCCTTGTGGCTGTCAAGGAAATCACTTCCAAGTGGATCTCCTGTCTTGTCAGCCATCTTATCCGATATACCATATCCCTTGTCCACGGCTTCCTGCAGGGTTCCGTAGAACAAAGTCACCTGATTGAAATGAGAATAATCCGATGAGCTCTTGTATGTCATTGCCACCCTTGCAAAAGAGCCTTCATCAACAAGTGCCACTTCTTCAAGAGAAACCTTGGGGCTTAAGTAGTCACTGTTAAAGGCCGAAACCTCTTTTGAAGCCATATCCGAAAGTTCGTTTATGTCGTAGTAGCCTTCATTAAACTCTTCATAAATCACATTCTTTATACTGCCGTCAGATGCTACTTCAATGCAGGTAACCTGCGCCTCTTCCTTGCCACATCCAAAAAGCATAAGGATACATCCTGCAAAAACTAAAGCAGCAAGTGCTTTTTTCCCTTTAAGCAAGCTAAAACCATTCGTTTTCAAAACTTTTTTTCCTCTTTTAACAAACAAAAAATATTATATCCATATCACAGGCTTTCGTCAAAACTTTTAAGCATATCCATGCTTTTTAAAGGTCTGTCTATATAAGTTTTTCTAAGCTTTGATGTAAAAGCGCATATCTCATCCAGAACTTCATCGCTTACAGTAAATGAATAAAGCTTTTCAAGAGGAGACGTTACGATATGTTCTATGGAATACCTGGTGGAATCCAAAAGTCCGGCCGCAGGAGTCCCCGGAAACTCTCCTTCTATCTGAAGTGCTCTAAGTTCATATATACACCGTACAAGCCTGTTTGGAAAAGAATCTTTTAAAAGAGCTTTAAGTGATATATACAAAAGATTCAAAAGAGCTGTATCTTCATTATTTTCTCTGGTGTAATAAGAAGCATATTCAAGGAAAAAGGTTCCGTAACACGCTGCCTCCAGATCCTGCCTAAAGCCCTCGAAATAGTTTTCTATCTCAGCTTCGGAAATGCTGTAGGAGTTCCTCCCAACGTAAAGCTTGAACCTTCCAAAACAGAAGGGCTCAACGCATCCGGACAGCCTGTTTCCGGGCTTTCTTGCTCCCTTGGCAAAAGCAGTGATCTTTCCTTTTTCCGCAGTCAGGATCGTAGCGACCCAGTCGTAATCACCACTTGGCGAGTGCTTTAAAACCATACCTCTTACGCTGATAATATCATCCATCACTGATTCCTGCCCGCTCTTATGTCATAACCGAAATTACGCATCTGGGTTTTATCATCACGCCAGTCCCTTCGCACCTTTACAAAGAGCTGCAGATTTACCCTGCATCCCACCATCTCTTCTATATCCTTACGAGCGTCGGAGCCTATCTTTTTAAGCATATTGCCACCTTTTCCGATAACGATTCCTTTATGGGAATCTCTCTCACAGATTATGCTGGCTTCTATATCCATGATACTGTCGTCAGCTCTGAAATCCTCCTGGGCATCCAGCTCTTCCATATTAAAGACAACAGGTCCGTCCTCTTCTTTTTTTACCTTGAGCGGATGATAATGCCTCTTTTTCTTTGGAGTTTCTTTTTTCTCCTCACGTAGTCTCATGGTCTCTATAGTAACCGCTATGCCATGAGGAACCTCATCCTTAAGAAGGCGGAGAGCTTTTTCTCTTATTATCTCTGCAGCAATCTGCCTTTCGGGCTGATCCGTTATGGTATCTTCATCATAAAAAGGGGGTCCCACGGGAAGAAGCTCTTTTATTGCTCCCATAACCTGATCTATATTTGTTCCCTTAAGAGCCGCAACCTTAACCACATGGGCAAAATCCATGGTCTTTCTGTATGCATCTTCAAAAGTCTGAAGACTCTCCTCAGATACTGTGTCTATCTTGTTGATAACAAGGATAACAGGCTTTTTGCAGTTTTTAAGATCTTCAGCAATTGACTTTTCAAGCTCGCCTATATAGGTGCTGGGCTCTACAAGCCAAAGAACAAGGTCAACCTCTTCCAAAGTGCTCTTGGCAAGCTTGGTCATATACTCCCCAAGCTTATTCTTGCTCTCATGGATACCGGGAGTATCCAAAAAGATCATCTGACTGTCATCGTCTGTATAAACAGTCATGATGCGGTTTCTTGTGGTCTGAGGCTTGTTGGAAGTTATGGCGATCTTTTGGCCTATCATGTGGTTCATAAGAGTGGATTTTCC
Organism: Butyrivibrio sp.; assembly: GCA_024690635.1. Next base: position 3,524 of record JAILOW010000191.1, on the reverse strand, counting down.
CACATTTGGCCTTCCGATCAGTGTTATAAAGCCTGTTTTAAAATTATTGTTTATTTCCTTCATTCTGATTTCCTGTATTTTGTGGTGTTTGCTGGTCAGGAGCCGGGCTTAGCACGGAGCCTTGGTACATCTGAGCCCTTTGCGCCGCCATCTTCGCTCTTTTTGCATTACTTCTCTTTACAGAAAGCTTTGTGATCACGATTATCAGGATCACAAAAAGAGCAAGAAGCACAAGCTGAGGAATGTGGATCAAAAGGAATATAAAGAACTCGACAATTCCGTTTAATACGCTGTGAAGATTCTTCATAAAACCTTCCGAGATACGATCCGATACCTTCTGCTTTTCAACAGGAGTAAAAGCTACAACCTCAGAAATACTAAGATTCACAGTACTGTAATCCACCTGGTTGTCATAGCTTCTTATCTGAGACTCAATGCTTTCAAGCTCATATCTCACATCCGCAAGTCTGTTCTCAACGGTAATAAGGTCTTCAACAGATTCTGCAGATGACAGGATCTCGAGAAGTCTTGATTCCTCTGTCTTTAAAGCACTCTTTCTGCTGTTTATATCAACGTACTGAAGAGTAACATCATCTACGTTTACGCTCTTTCTGGTGATATTTGAGCTTTCTTCAACGTTTTCCACAAACTCATCAAGATGTTCTGCAGGGATCCTTGCAGTTATATTGGCATCTCTGCCGGAAGAATAGCCTGCTCCTTTGTAGATATTACTGTTTTCAATGTACCCGCCAAGCTGGTTAACCTTGGCTTCAACATTTGCAACAGTCCTGTCAAGATCATCAGTCTCTGCTTCAAGATTTACGGTCTTTATAAGCTTACGGCTTGTATCCTGCACGCTTTCAGCACTTTGTTCCGCTGATTTTTCCGCAAAGCCTTCTGCTCCGTTATCATAAAGAGCCGCCTCCTCATAGGCAGACTCCGTGGCAACGGTGTCATATGATGAAGACTTGGAAGAACTGCCGCATCCCGAAACAAGAAGTGATGCGCAGATCAAAGCTGCAAATGCTTTCCCTAAAACAAACCTTCTTTTCATAACATTCTCCCCTTTTAAAACGAAATAGCTTTATCTTCTAACAAGCTGTTCCACATTATCAAACAGATCCTTGCATTCTTTTATCTTGTCTGCCGTTCCTATAACGCAGACGCAGTCTGAATCCATAAATGTATCAACATATTCGGCAAGGCTTCTGATTGTCTCCTTTGTTGTAGACAAAAGCTCGTCTCTGTTTCTTTGGATGTTTTCCATTTTTGCATGGCACAAATATGCCGTAATTCCGTAGGTTCCCTTTGCAGAAGGAGTCTTGGGAGTATCAAGATCTGATATCGCACCGATTATATACTGGAAAATAGTCCTTTCATCCGCATCAAATTCCTTAAGATACTGTGATGCCTTCTCAAAAACATCAACGGTCTCCTTAAGATTGGGATCTCTGTAGGATACAAATCCCGAGTCGCCGTTCTTGGCAAAGCTGCTCATGCAGCCGTAGGCTCCGCCCTGCACTCTGATATTCTTCCACAGGTAGTCATAGCCCATCATGACTTTCAAAACCCTGAGAGCGCCGTTATAGCGAAGTCCCTTTGTAGCGTAGTTACCTGCTCTTGATACATACTGAACCTGACCGGCAGTTATAAATGCTTCATTTCTCTTTACAGGAACAGGATTAAGGAAGCCTTTTTTAACATCCTCTGTGTAAAGAGCATTCGCAAAATCTGAAGTAAACTCTTCAACACCCTCATACTCTTTCTCAGTTCCGGTAATATCAACAAGAAGGTTTTCCGGCCTGAAGATAAGTCTGCAAAGATATTCCATCTTTTCTATAAATTCAGAAATGCCCTCTTTTGTCTTTATATCTTTTATCAGATCCTCAAGATGTCTGAAATATCCGATGCCGCTGGAGCTGTCTGAAATAGCTGCGGAAGGAGAAACATAAGACATGGCTCTTAACATAGAGCTTTGATGTCCGGAAGAAGCCACATCTGTCTGAAGCCTAGCGTACTGTTCTCCAAAGATCTCACGGATCCTCTTGTGATCGTCAAACCTGGTACACATGATTATCTCTTTTGCAAGATCAAAGGCATCCTTAAGATTCTCGTGAAGAACCTTAATGCTGATCTCGAAAGTTGTTTTGAATCTTGTAATATCCTCTGAATCAGTGTAAGTACTGATGGATCCGCTAAATCCGCCGGTCTTAATGTTTATCTCATTATAAAGATCCTTGTAGCTGTAGTTTTCCGTATCCAGCATGCCAAGCAGCTTTTTAAGAGAGGAAGCGTACGGAATAAGCTCGGCGTCTACATCCTTCATATCAAAGCAGAAAGTAATGTAGTCGATACCGTGGGTAAATATATCATGGAAAAGAATGGGCTGACCGTCCTTATTTCTAAGTTCGTATATAAACTGCTCAGCTTCTTTTCTGATATCTTCTCTTGTAAGAAGCGGGATCTTTTTAAGATCCTCGGGATCATCGGGAGCATCCTGATAATCGCGAAGCTCCTTTGTCTCTCTTACGATCCTTGAAATCTCATCTTTTGAAAGAGATTCTTTGTATTTCAAAAGCTTGTCTGCAAGCTGTTTGTCAGTTTCCTCAGTAAGTCCCTTTTTAGGCTCTAAAAGCAATACGGTGCTGTGAGTATTGTTAAGGAAATACTCTCTGATGAGGTCTTCAAAGTATGTGCTGTCCACCTGCTTTTTAAGCCAGGCAAAGGTCTCGTTTGCTTCAACATTTATCCAGGGCTTTGAATCATCGTAAAGCCAGCTGTCAAACACCTGAAGACCATACAAAAGTCCCTTGGGGAATCTTCCGAAATCAGCCTCTCTGTACTTGAATTCATCGGAGTTTATGCCAGCAAGAAGTGACTTTTTATCTATTCCTTTTTCAGCAACCTCCGAAAGGACTTCTCTGATGGTACTTACAAACTCATCCTTTTGGGATGCATCAGCGTTTTTGGCAATAAATGAAAAGATATTCTGAGAAAGCCCGTTGTCGTAATCGCTGTAAACATCCTCGCCGATTCCCTTGTCCATAAGCGCCTTCTTGATAGGTGAACCCGGTGCAGAGCAAAGAGCGTAATCAAGGATGTCAAATGCCACGTAAAGCCTTCTGTCAAGAGGAGTTCCAACGCAGAAATTATAGGAAAGATAAGTGTTTTTCTCCTCGGAGTCCTCATTGAGGATCGGATAAAACTTTGTTATCTCTTTTGTCTTTTCAAAGGGCTTTTGAATTCCTATCTCGGAATCTATCTTTAACTCATCAAAGGCAGACAGATAAGCTTTATCGATATAATCAAGCTTTTCTGCCATGTCCATATTGCCGTAAAGATAAATGTAACTGTTCGAAGGATGATAATATCTTCTGTGGAATTCAAGATATTCCTCGTATGTAAGTGAAGGGATCGCCTCGGGATCTCCGCCTGATTCCATCGCATATGTGATATCAGGGAAAAGAGAGGTCTTTATCTCCCTGCTGAGTACCTCATCCGCAGATGAAAATGCACCCTTCATC
>JAILOW010000187.1 GCA_024690635.1 Butyrivibrio sp. | reverse complement strand
ACCAAGTACAACGCAGAGGGAAGACCAATCTGGAAGCCAATGCATATGCAGCCCATTTACCGCATGAACGGCTTTGTCACAAGACAGGGCAGCGGAAGAGCAAGAAGTAATGCCTATATCGACGAAGGCACAGTCCTTGATGTGGGAATGGATATCTTTGAGAGAGGTCTTTGCCTTCCAAGTGACAACAAGATGACCCCCGAGCAGCAGGATGTGATCATTGAAATAGTTAAGAGGTGCTTCGCATAATGTATAAACACTTTTTTAAGCGTTTATTGGACATCTTAATATCATTGGTGATACTTATACTGTTTTGCTGGCTCTACATAATCCTTGCAATTCTGGTAAGAGTGAAGCTGGGAAGCCCTGTACTGTTTAAACAACCCCGTCCAGGCAAGGATGAGAAGATCTTTAACATGTACAAGTTCAGGACCATGACTGACGAGAAGGATGCAAACGGAAAGCTCCTTCCCGACAAGGACAGGCTTACCAAGTTTGGTAAGCTTCTTAGAAAGACCAGTCTTGATGAGCTGCCGGAGCTGTTTTGCATACTAAAAGGCGACATGAGCTTTATAGGACCGAGGCCCCTTCTTGTGGAGTATCTTCCCTACTATACCGAGAGGGAGAAGCTCCGCCACACAGTAAGGCCGGGGCTTACGGGACTTGCCCAGGCCAGCGGCAGAAATACCGTGGACTGGGACACCAGGTTTGAACTGGACGCAACTTATGTTGAGAACCTGAGTTTCTTAATGGATCTAAAGGTTATTGCCATGACCTTTAAAACAGTGTTTGGACACTCTGAGCAGGTGGCTGAGGATACAAACGCAACGGAAGGTAACTTTGCCCAGATAAGAAAAGAGAGACTTGAAAAGACAGGTAAACTGGAAAAATGATCAAGGAGGCCGAATATGGGAACAAACATTTTAATTCTTAGTGCAGGAACAAGAAATAAGGTTGTTCAGTATTTTAAGCGTGAGATGGCAGGCAGAGTCATTGCAACCGACTGCTCCAACTTGGGTCCGGCTATTTATGATGCGGACAAGGCCTACATCGTTCCAAGGATTGATGATCCCGCCTACATAGACGAGATCCTTAAGATATGCAAAAAAGAAGAGATAAAGGGAGTATTAAGTCTTATTGACCCTGAACTTTCTCTTCTTGCCAAGAATGCAGATAAATTCCTGGAGATTGGCACCACACCTATCGTATCCTCCTATGAGCTGTGCGAGACCAGCCTTGATAAGTTCAGGATGTACGACATGCTCCAGAAGCTGGGAATCCCTACAGCAAGATGCTTTGCATCAATCGATTCCTTCGAGGCATCAAAGGCAGACGGTGAGATTGACTATCCTATCTTTGTTAAACCCCAGAAGGGAAGCGCATCGCTTAATATTAACGAAGTAAGGTCAAAAGAGATGCTGACAGCCCTTTTCCATGATTATGACGGCCTTATGATCCAGGAATACATGAAGGGCCAGGAGTACGGCGCAGATGTTTACATCGATATGATAACCGGCATGTGCACATCCATATTCCTGAAAAAGAAGATCAAGATGAGAGCCGGCGAGACGGATAAATCCGTGTCCTGCAAGTGCGACACACTCTTTATGAAACTTGCAAATTTTGTGGAGGCAGTGGGATATCGCGGAATGATAGATATTGACCTGTTCTACGATGAAGATGATGACACCTGGTACCTGTCAGAGGTTAATCCAAGGTTTGGCGGAGGATATCCACACGCCTACGAGTGCGGAGTCAACTTCCCAAGACAGATCATAAATAACCTCGAAGGCAAGGAGAACCTTGTAAACATCGGTGATTACAGAGACGGTGTCTTCATGATGAAGTACAACGAACTGATGGTAGAGCCTGAGGACAGGCTTGCAAAATAAACAGATGGCGGAGATAGAAGCTAAATGCCAAAGGCACTGATTTTAGCAAATTCATCCAGCGGACTATACGACTTTCGAAATGAGCTCCTTACGGGGCTCATGGAGGAAGGCTATGAGATAGTCATAAGTCTTCCGGATGAACTTAAGGTAAAAGAACTAAAGGACGAGGGATGTCGGGTAGTACACACTGACATCAACAGACGCGGAGTCAATCCAATTCAGGATATGGCTCTTTTGCGCGCTTATAAGAGTCTTGTAAAAAAGGAAAAACCGGACGTGGTTTTAACCTACACAATAAAGCCCAATATCTACGGCGGATATGTGTGCGGAAGACAGAAAGTTCCCTATATATCAACTATCACGGGACTTGGGACAACCTTTGAGCGAGGAGGAATTCTCCTTAAACTCATAGTCACCATGTACAAGGTATCTCTTAAGAAGTGCAGCGCTCTCTTTTTCCAGAATGAAGAGAACAGAAAGATATTCGAAAGCCACGGAATAATGGCTAAAAAGCATGTTACGGTAAACGGCTCCGGGGTAAACCTTGAAAAGCACAGACAGGAACCTATCCCGGGACATGAAGATGATGTCACGAGATTTCTTTATATAGGGCGTCTCATGACTGAGAAGGGGTCAAAAGAGTATATAGAAGCAGCAAGAGCTCTTCATGATAAGTACGGCGGAAAAGTGTCTTTTGCAGCAGTCGGTTACTGCGAGGATGGCTTCAGGCCTATAGCCGATGAGGCGGAAAAGGAGGGAATCCTGAAGGTCATCCCTTACCAGAAAGACATTCATCCATACATAAAGGAAGCTGATGCAATAGTCCATCCATCCTATCATGAGGGAATGAGTAACGTACTCATGGAGGCAGCAGCAACCGGAAGACCTGTTATTGCTTCGGATATTAGCGGCTGCAGAGAGGTTGTGGATGCTGAGAAGTCCGGCTTTTTGTGTAAGTCAAGGGATGCAAGATCCCTTATTTCAGCCCTCGAGCGCTTTACGGAGCTTGACACAGACAGGCGCAGAGCCATGGGAGAGGCGGCAAGAAGGTACGTCGAGCAGAAGTTTGACAGGCGTAGTATAATATTGACGTATATTGAAGAGATAAAAAGAATCGTTTA
>JAILOW010000099.1 GCA_024690635.1 Butyrivibrio sp. | reverse complement strand
TGAACATAGATATTTCCTACAGCTTTGGAAGCTCGGCCAATTACGTGAACGTGCTTTCAAAGGGAAAGGAAAGAGTGCTCACCGGGCTTCGCTGCCAGACCGACATGGAAAACCCGGATCAGGTAAAGCTCTTTTGCAGACGTTCCCATCAGGTGCTCTCCTGCTCAAAGGAGATCGTAAGACAGCTTAAAAGAGATTTTGACTACGATAAAAGCACCTATATCTACAATCCCCTTGATGTAGAGGATATAGCGAAAAAAGCTGCCGTAAGGCCCGAGGATTTCCCTTTTGAGGGTGATACAAAAGTCATTGCCTGCATGGCCAGAAATGACTATATAAAGGGCATCTGGCATCTGGTAAAAGCTTTTTCGCTGGTTCAGAAAAAGCATCCGGAAGCAAGGCTTATAGTCCTTGGCGCTGGCAACTGGGATAAATATAAGGAGATGGCAAAGGCTCTTGGCATAGAAGATAAGGCGGCATTTCCCGGAAACAGGAAAAATCCCTTCCCCTATGTGGCTGCATCGGATATCTATGTCTGCAGCTCCAACCACGAGGGATTTCCCAATGCGGTGCTTGAGGGCATGGCGCTTAAAAAGCCTCTTATCTCCGCAGACTGTAAGACAGGTCCAAGAGAGATCCTTTTATCCGAGGAGGAGTATGACGATCTCATAAAGAGGATACCTGACGGCAGCAGCATCAAAGAGCCCATCAGAGGCAGGTATGGTATACTTGTTCCTGATATGGATCAGACAGAAAACTTCGATCCTACGGTTATAAGCGATGAAGAGACTGTTCTTGCAGGAGAGATCACAAGACTTTTGGACGATGAGTCCCTTCTTAAGATGTATTCCGAAAAGTCCTATGAGAGAGCTCTTTTCTATGCACCTGACAGATACAAAGAAACCATCCATGAGATTCTTAAGAGGTACGAATAATGCATTACAAAGTGGTGGTTTTCGGAGTTAAGGATACTTCCGAGAACATTATCGATTTCATACAAAGAGAGATTTGCCCTGTTGACCTTGTGATAACCATTGCGGGTAAGGTCCTTGAGCACAACCAGGTTTCAGGCTATAAGGGACTTTCCCATCTTACACAGGACTATGGCATCCCCGTATTTGAGGCTGACAGCTACTTCCTCAATGACGACAGGACCAGACAGTTCATCAGCGAGAACACATTTGATATAGGAATAGTCATGGGCTGGCAGAGGCTTATCCCCAAGGAAGTCCTTGATGCATTCAAGGTCGGTATCTTCGGATTTCACGGAAACTGCGGATATCTGCCCTTTGGAAGAGGAAGGTCTCCTCTTAACTGGTCAATGATACTCGGCGATACCCGCTTTAACCTTAATCTCTTTAAATACGACGAGCATGCGGACAGCCCCAATGTCTTTGCAACGGAGATGTTCCAGATAAATGAGCATGACGACATCAGAACTGCTCAGTACAAGAACATGATCTGCTCCAAGAATCTCATCAGAAAGCTCCTTAAAGTCTTTCTTGAGACAGGAAACGTATCCATCCGCACAGATTCGAAGGATTATGATTCATGGTATAATAAGCGTACGGCCGCTGATGGCAGGATCGATTTCAAGGACAGGACCAGGAACATCTACAACCTTATAAGAGGTGTGGCAGCTCCTTTCCCCGGAGCGTTCTGCTATGCGGGAAAAGAGGATGATGACTGCAAGATCACAGTGTGGCAGGCACATCCCTTTGATGAGATGATAGATTTTTCAGGATATGCACCGGGAGAAGTGGTGGATATTTTTGATGACAAGCTTGTTGTCAGGACAGTGGATGGATCGCTCCTGATAGACAGATATGAAACAAAAAGCAAGATAGAAGTAGGGACAGTTCTTATATGAAAACTATTGCATTCCATCTTAACTGCCTGGTTCAGGGCGGAGCGGAAAGAGTGGTGTCCAACCTGGCCAATCAGTTTGCCAAGGAGGGCATAAAAGTATATGTTGCTACCGAGTGGTACGACAAGGACGAGTTTGAGCTTGATGAAAGAGTTACCAGAGTCCATGTGGGCCTTCGTGAGGGCGATGAGAAAAAAAGCAGGATCACCAAGTTCTTTTTAAGGATCAAATATCTCAAGGAATTTGTTAAGGAATATCATCCTGATGTTCTGGTGGCATTTGCCCATAGAGCCAATTACAGGGCGCTGATGGCGGCAGGAAACAGTGATGTTCCCGTTGTCATTTCCGTAAGGACAGATCCTGTGGGGCATTATGATGCATTTTCCGACAAGGTTCAGATAAAATGGCTGTTTCCCAAGGCAGCAGGCTGTGTATTCCAGACCACAGGACAAAAGGAGTTCTTTAAGCCCTATTTACAGGACAATTCAACCATCATTTTAAATCCTGTAAATCCCAAGTATTTTGGCGTAACTCATCCTGAGGTCAAGGAAAAAACCGTTATGCACCATGCAAGGCTTGTGGACTTCAAAAACCAGCCCCTTTTGTGTGAAGCATTTATAGAGGTGCACAAAAAGCACCCCGATTACAAGCTAAAGATCTACGGACCCGATTCCTTTGACGGAACAAAAGAGATCCTTGATAAGATAATCGCTGACAATCACGCGGAGGACTACATCCTTTTGATGGGCGGCTCGGACAGCCTTGAAAAAGAGGTTCCAAAGGGTGAGATATATGCCTTTTCATCCGATTGGGAGGGCCTTCCAAATTCTCTTTTGGAGGCCATGGCCATGGGTATGCCCATTGTGGCAACGGATTGCCCCTGCGGCGGTCCCAGAACCGTTATGACTGACGGAGAGAACGGACTTCTTGTTCCCATCAAGGACAAGGACGCTCTGGTTAACGGCATGCTGCGACTTATTGAAGATAAAGAGCTTGCTAAAAAGCTTGGTGAAAACGCAGCAAAGATAGAAAAGATAACCAACGGCGAAGCAATCTTTGTACAGTGGAGAGACTATCTGGACAAAGTCATTGCAGCAAATGATAAAAAGAAGCATTAAGGATACAGACGGAGGCAAATATGTTTTCCTTTGATGATTACAGAGAAATAATAAGACTCATAAAAGAAAGCGGACGCTATGTCACATATGAGGAGGCTCTCGGAAAAGATGAGTTCATCATCATGAGACATGACGTTGAATATTCCGTAGAAAGAGCCTATGCCCTTTCCAAGGTTGAGGAGAGTATGGATTTCAGATCCACCTTCTTTTTCCAGTGGACCAACAACTCCTACAACATTCTTTCAAGAAAGAACAGGGACATCCTTACGGATATGCATGAGAGAGGACAGAACATCGGTCTTCACTTTGCTCTTAACGGCATGACCGATATGAAGCTCATAAGGGAGCGTATCAGACAGGAGATCGATATGCTCAGCAATATGCTTGGCTTTGAGATCAATTCTTTTTCCATCCACAGACCTTCACCTGCGGTTCTTGCAGAGAACATCAAGCTGGACGGAATACTCAACGCTTATCAGGACGATTTCTTTTCCTTTGATCCCAAGGCTACACCTGAATCCATCCTGGATGTAAAGTACATGTCGGATGCAAACCACATCTGGAGATACGGATATCCCGATGAAGCCAACATAGAGGATCACGACAAGATCCAGATCCTTACACATCCCTTTGCATGGACCAAGAAGGGCTATGACAATCTGGACAACTACAAGACCCTTGTTAATGAAAAGTACAAGGAACTTATCGATTCCATCGACAACGAATGCAAGGATTTTGGACCATTAAGGGATGATTTTGACAAGGATCCCATAGAAATTTGACGGACACCGGAGACTATATCAGATGTGCGGAATCTGCGGATTTATATCTAAAAGAGAAATTTCAAAAGATGAACTCAGAATAATGAACGATACCATGTATCACAGAGGCCCTGATGACTCAGGAGTGGAGATCTACTCCGGAAGCGCCGACTACAATATCGGCCTTGCCCAGAGAAGACTTTCCATACAGGATCTTTCTCCTCTGGGTCACCAGCCCATGCACTCGGAAAACGGGCGCATAACCATGGTATTTAACGGAGAGATCTACAATTTCCTTGAGCTTAAAAAAGAGCTTTCGGATTATCCCTTCAGATCAAACTGTGACACGGAAGTTATCATTGCGGCCTACCTTAAATGGGGCATAGACATGGTGGATCATATCCACGGAATGTTCGCCATTGCTCTCTATGACAGAAAGAGCGACGATGTCTATCTTATCAGGGACAGGATTGGTAAAAAGCCGCTGTTTTACTGGCTTGACGGAGAGAATATCGTATTTGCCTCCGAGCTTAAGGCCATTATGAAATGCCCGGGATTTAGCGGCGAGATCAGACGCGAGCTTCTTCCCAGATTTCTTTTCCAGCAGTACATCATTGCGCCGGATACTATCTTTAAGGATGTTTACAAGCTTGAAGCCGGCAGCATTGTGAAATTCAATAAAGGCAATATTGAAAAACGCAAATACTGGGATATAAAGGAAGTTTATTCAAGACTATCCAAGGATCCCGTAAAGAGCTATGAAGAAGCCAAAGAAGGCCTTAAAGACAGGCTCAGAGAGTCTGTGAAAAAGAGAATGATCTCTGATGTGCCTCTCGGAACCTTTCTTTCCGGTGGCTATGATTCATCTCTTGTTACTGCCATTGCGCAGGAGCTTTCGAATGAACCTGTCAAAACCTTCTGCATAGGTTTTGACGTACCTCAGTACAATGAGGCGTCTTACGCAAAAGAGATCGCACAGCACCTGGGTACAGACCATACGGAGCTGTATATCTCGGAAAAAGAGATGTTCGATCTTGTGAGCAGCATTCCTCAGTACTACGATGAGCCCTTTGCAGATAACTCAGAGATACCATCAATGCTTGTCAGCAAGCTGGCTAAAAAGGACGTGACCGTTGCTCTTTCGGGAGACGGCGGAGATGAGTTTTTCTGCGGATATAATATCTATGACTACGTGGCTCAGGCTCAAAAGCTTGAGATCCCCGGAGCTATTGTAAATGCAGTTGGTCAGCTCCCCATGGGAGGCGGAAAGCTTATAGATAAAATGCCCTTCAGCGTAAGGGCAATTGCGGGTAACAGAAATCCTGAGACC
>JAILOW010000088.1 GCA_024690635.1 Butyrivibrio sp. | reverse complement strand
CATAATAATTGTCAGAAGGCTCTAGTACGTTTTCCGAATAAGGCATGGCTATTCGCAGAACCGTCTTCTGCTCAGAGCTGCTGCACCCCGTAAAAACAGCACATACAAAAAGAGCCATCATAAAAATGATGGCTGACGAAGCTTTAATTAAACCTGTTCTTCTTTGTATGTTCATCTGCCCCCGTTGTCCTTGTATTCTCCCACTGTCATACCGTAGTAGGATTTAAATACCCTGTAAAAGTATGCGGTATTCTGATAGCCACAGCTTAGAGCCACATCCTTTATCTGCTTCTTTTTATCCTTCAGCAGCTCTCCCGCACGCATCATCCTTATGTCCGTAAGATAGCGTATAAGAGAGGTATTGTAATATTTGGTAAAAAGCTCGCAGATATAGTTTTTGGAAAATCCGAATTTTTTTGCAAGCATCTCAAGAGATATCTTTTCTGCGTAGTGCTCGTCAATATATCTCACAAGATTGTTAAATCCCTCATTTTCGGTTTCACCCACATCCGCCTGCTTTGGATCTTTATCAGAAAGCTTTTTGCTGATACCAGCAAGTACCATCTGCATATCATCGCCGTTTACCGGCTTTAGGATATAATCAAAGCCTGATCCTCTGTAAAAAGCTCTCACATCCTCATAGGCGTCATAAGCAGACAGCATGATAAATTCGCTGTCGCATCCAAGGTCACGAAGCTTTTTCATAAGCTCGTTTCCGTCCATTTTAGGCATCTTGAGGTCACACACCACAACATCAGGGCGAAGCTCCGGTATCTGCAAAAGAGCTGTCTCCGGATCCGTACTGTTTCCTATAACCTCAAATCCATTGTCCATCCATGGGATGATATTGATAAGCTCTTCTAAAATAAGAGTATCATCATCCACCAAATACACGCTGTACATCAGTTTTGCTCCCGTGAAAAAAAGCTTTTCACTTCAGGTTAATAATGATAGGCTCACCGTCTATGCTGATGTAGCCGTGGAGTATCTCAATGCTCCTACCGTCTATCCTGTTTACGTACTTGCCGTCAGGGGCGTTTATGGGCACAAGCCCTGCCTGACCTTTCATGGAAAAGATTCCCACGATCTTTTTACCGTTTCTTGAATGAATAGCCTTAAGTACGTTCTCATCATAGGTTTTTACTCTGTAGGTGCTGTCGGCAAAAAGAGGATCTCTCTTTATTTCCGCAAGGCTCTTTAAAAGCTCCGTAAGATCCGTGTTGTCTTTGGATCTCCAGATGACAGGGTCCTTTTCAAAAAGATTGGGAAGATGGCTTATTCCCATTTCCTGACCTGCATAGATAAGAGTCATTCCCTTTTGAAAATATAAAAAAGCTGTGGCATTTCTAAGTGCCTTTTCATCAGGGAAAAGAAATGCCGCCCTTGGCTGGTCATGATTTTCAAGGAATCTGAGCTTTACATAATTGTCGGGATAGATGTACTCCTGCCGGTTTATGGCATCCGCAAAATCATCAAGGCTACCCTTCCCCGATACATAATCAGTGAGATTTCCGTAGATATCGTAGTCGTAGAGGACATCAAAAGCCCTGTACATCTCGCAGTCTGAATGAGCCACAAGTCCCATGTCCCTCATGGTCATGATAAAGCCGGGATCAATGGATTCGCTGAGCCAGATGCAGCCCGGGCTCACAGCTTCTACCTCTGCCCTTGCCCTTTCCCAGAACTCTATGGGAACAAGAGGCGCCACGTCGCACCTGAAACCGTCAACGATCTTTGCCCACATTTTAAGGCTCTCAATCTGATAGTCCCACAGCTCTTTATGAGAATAGTCAAGATCTATGATATCCGTCCAGTCTCCCACTCTGTTTCCGAAGCTTCCATCGGGTTTGTGATAAAACCACTCGGGGTGCTCCTTGGCAAGCACTGAGTCAGGAGATGTGTGGTTGTATACCACATCGATCATGCACTTCATGCTATGTTCATGGATCTTTTCAACTATATACTTAAAATCATCAAGAGTTCCGTACTCGGGATTAACAGCGCGGTAGTCGCTGATTGCATAGGGAGAGCCAAGTTTTCCCTTTCTGTTCTTTATCCCGATGGGGTGGATAGGGGCAAACCAGACTATGTCCGTGCCCAGGTTTTTGATGTCATCAAGCTTTTTCTCAATAGCCCTGAAAGTGCCTTCTTTGCTGAAATTCCTTACAAAGATCTGATACATGACCTTGTTACGAAGTTCTTTATTTGTCTGTGCAGCCATAGCCTTCCCCTTTCCTCTTTATCAAAAAGAAATCATATCCTCATGGCAACTTCGAAGGCTCTCCAGATAACAGAGCGAAGATTGCCAACTTCCCTACAGTCTCCCACGTAGTCCATGTTGCTGGTCCTGTCGTCCTCTTTTACAACGGGATTTGGAATATATCCTGCGGAGCTGATAACGCTGTCGCACTCTATCTTTAGCTCTTTTCCATCCTTGTCGGTGCAGATGATACAGCCATCCTTTACTTCTTTAAGCTTTGTTTCCAGATATACCGGGATCTTGTGAAGTCCAAACCACTCGCGAAGGTAGGAGCTGTTTGCAAGGCACACGCCCTTTTGAGATACCAGGTCGTCCTTCATCTCAACGATCACAGGCTCTTTTCCCATAAGTGCGAGCTCATAGGCGATCTCGCAACCTGTAAGGCCTCCACCTACAACTGCCACCTTTTCTCCCACGTCTTTGCCTGTTAAAAACTCGCAGGCTTCCAGCATCTTTTCATGCCCCGGAACGCCGGAAAGAACTCTTGGGCGGGCTCCTGTTGCGATAATGATGTTACTGTTTCTTCCAAATTCCTTTACATCAAGGATCTCGGTATTTAGATGCACCTCTATGTCAAGAAGGCTCATCTGCCTCTTGTACCATCTTAAAAGGTCTCGGAGCTTGCCTTTATAAGACTCTGAGCTTGCCGCAATAAAAGCTCCTCCCAGAGTGTGCTTTTTTTCATATATGATGGGATTGTGGCCGCGAAGCTTAAGAACTCTTGCAGCCTCCATTCCTCCTATACCGCCGCCGACGATATAAACGGTCTTGGGGTGTTTTGTCTTTTTGATAAAGTGTTTTTCCTTTTGCATGGTCTCGGCGTTAACCGCACACCTTGCAAGATGAAGGCTGTCGGAAAGCTCCTGATCGTTGGGAACACCCTTGTAATGGCACATGTTAAAGCAGCCGTTGTGACAAAGGATACAGGGCCTTATGTCATCCTCTTTATCCTCCACAAGCTTGGTCACCCACTCGGGGTCAGCAAGAAACTGCCTTGCAAAGCCTGCTCCGTCAATATCTCCCTTTGCAATAGCATCAGCTGCAACCTTAGGATCCATCCTGCCTGCGCAGACTACAGGTATGTCCACGTATTTCCTTAAGTTTGAAACATCTGTAAGGTTACAGTTTTCAGGCATATAAATGGGAGGATGCGCCCAGTACCAGGCATCATAGGTTCCGTTGTCGCAGTTTAGCATGTCATAGCCAGCATCCTGCAAAAACTTTGCTGCTATCTTGGACTCTTCAAAGTCTCTTCCTGCCTCGGTGTACTCTTCTCCCGGAAGCGCTCCCTGCCTGAAGCCCTTGGTCTTGGAAACAACACTGTATCTTAATGAAACCGGGAAATCGCTGCCGCACTGTCTCTTTATCTCTTTTACTATCTCTGCAGCAAAACGATATCGGTTTTCCAGTGATCCGCCGTATTCATCCGTTCTTTTATTCACATAATTAAGGGTAAACTGATCAAGAAGGTACCCCTCATGGACAGCATGGACCTCAACTCCGTCCACTCCTGCATCCTTAAGGAGCTTTGCGCTTTTTCCAAAGGCTTCGATAAATTTCTTTATCTCCTGCTTTGTCATCTCCCTTGAAGGCACCTTGTCGGACCATCTGTTGGGAGACGGGCTTGCGCTAGCCGTTATCTTATCAAGATCCATAAAGGGCTTGGAAAGCACCCTGAGAGTAGGATCTGTGTATAGTTTTTCCATCATGGGACTTATGGTAAAAGACCTGCCAAAGCCGGCAGTCAGCTGAACAAAGAGTTTAGCCCCCGTCTCATGAAGCTGTGGGATCCATTTGGCAAGATCCCTGTACATCTTTTTATTTTTGTAAAGCCACTGTCCGAACATGGGGTTATAAACCGGCTGACATCCGGGCAGCACAAGGCCTGCATTATTTTTTGCCACTTCCAGAATAAAGTCTGCTCCGGCTTTATCAAAGTGGTTTTTTTCCATCCATCCGAAAAGATCCGTTCCCCCCATGGATGTCATAACGATCCTGTTTTTTATAGTGACATTGCCGATCTTCCATGGTGTAAATAAAGCTTCAAGTCTTTGATCCATTGCTATCCCCCTCAGAAAATGTCATCAACAAGCCTGTAGTTTTCCCCGTCTGATTCATAAACGAACATCTCGCAGTTCTTGGGCCTTGGCCTCCAGATGATGCCGTTCTTTCTTTTTTCAAGATAACCCCTCATAGGTCTTATGATGCCTCCGTGGCAGACAATAAGTACGTTTTCGTAGTTTTCTTTTTCAAGATCTTTGAAAAAAGAAGTGGTCCTGTCCACCATCTCTTTTATGGTCTCAACTCCCTTTGGCGCCGGAAAAACCTCCGGTATTCCCCAGTAGGAAATGAGCTTTGGTCCGCATAAATAGTAGTTTTTAAGTTCGTATTTTCCAAAGCACGCCTCGATGATGCGCTCGTCTTTTATGATATCTTCCTCCGGAATGTTTCCGATGATGGATGCTGTTTTTACAGCTCTTTTCAAAGGGCTTGAGTACACTGCATCGAAATGAATGTCCCCAAGAAGCTCTCTCCTACTCTTAGCCTGTCCGATACCCACCTCGTTAAGGGGAATATCGCTTCTTCCCTGCATCATCCTGTGCTTGTTATAATCTGTCTGTCCGTGTCTGGTTAAGTATATTTTCATCTGAGTATCTGTGTTCCTTCCGATATTATCTTACTTTTTTTGAATAATCAGGCCGCATGTTCTTAAGCTCCTTGTACAGGATGCAGTAATTGTCATAGCGGACCTTTGATATCTTTCCTTCCGAAAGAGCCTCTTTTACGCCGCAGCCGGGCTCAGCGATATGCGAGCATCCGCCAAATCTGCACATAGGCTCATATTCCTCAAACTCGGGGTAATAGTTCATAAGGCTGTCGGTATTTACATCCCGCATTTCAAGGGAGGTAAAGCCCGGCGTATCGATGATAAAGGTCTCCTCCTCATCATCAGAGAGCTCTTTCACGAAAAAGAGCTCCGAATGCCTGGTGGTATTCTTTCCCCTTTCGATCTTCCTGCTAAGCTCTCCTGTCTGCATATCCGCATCGGGGACAAGCTTATTTAGTAAAGATGACTTACCGACGCCACTTGGTCCTGCAAGTGTTGAGGTCTTGCCCTTTAAAAGGCTTTTTAGCTCATCAAGTCCCTTTTCTTCTTTTACGCTTATGAAAAGGACCTTGTATCCACACTTTTCATAGGCATCATAAAGCTCCTGCTGCTCCTCTTTTGTGGCAATATCCTGCTTGTTAAAGCAGATGATAACAGGAAGGTCCTGCTGCCTCATCATGATAAGGAAGCGGTCAAGAAGGTTGTAATTGGGATCAGGCTTAACAATAGCAAACAAAATAACCGCCTGGTCAACATTGGCTACAGGCGGTCTTAGAAGCGAGTTTTTACGGGGCAGGATCTCTGCGAGATTTCCAAGTCCCTTTTCTTCATCGATTATTTCTATCTGTACGTCATCGCCTACCATAGGTTTTATGCCGGTTTTTCTGAATATTCCCTTGGCCTTGCACTCGTATAGGCGCTCATTTTTAGCCTCTACGTAGTAAAAGCCGGCGATTCCTTTTAGTATTTTTCCATGCATCAAAGATTTAGTTCTCCTGCGTGAAAGTCACGGCTCTGGTGACGGTGTACTCCCTGTTATCTCCACCGGTGGTCTCGCCGGTCTCGGGATTGGTAGTGGTAGGTGTTGTAGCAGTATAAACAAAGGTTATGGTGCCTGTGGGAGCTGTGATGCCCTTGTAGGTACCCTGAACCGGAAAATCCGATGTGGTGGTGCTAAGAAGCGTTGTGCCGTCGGAAGTGACAAGAGTAACCTTTACAGGGATACCCATGTTGTAGTTCTCTCCCTCGGTGGGCGCTGCAATGTCAGCATTGTAGCTGTATGTAACACTGGCAGGTCCTGTGGAAAGCTCCATATTTATAACAGTGCCTTCGGAAACGGAAGTTCCCACTGCTATACTCTGGGCACAGATAAGTCCTGTCAGATTGGAATCTTCATTGCTGGTCTCAACAACAGATCCGGGGGTAAGTCCTGCCTCCACAAGTGTAATGGTGGCATCCTCGGAAGTCATACCGATGACATTGGGAACAGTAACCTGTCCGTCAGCCTTGGCTGTACTGACCTCCGTTGTTGCTGAAGCTGTATAATTGGCTCCTGTGCTGACAGTAAGCTTGATGGTAGCTCCGCTTTTTGCCCTGTCTCCCGCAGAGGGGCTCATGGATACAACGGTATCCTTTTTTGCTGTATTTGCTGTATCTTCTACCTTTTCAACCTTGAAACCCTTGCCTGTCAAGGTTGCCTTGGCCTCTGCATAGGACATCTTGGTTACATCAGGTATCTGAATACCGTCTGCGGAGCCCTGATCCTGCTCCTGTGAAACAGCTGCGCCGGAATCATCGGATGTAACGTCCGCTCCTCCAAAGAGTCCCAAATATCTGCCGATAAATACTATTACAATAAATCCCACAAGTATTGCGGATACGATAGCCATTGCAATAGTAAGCTTTTCGATCTTGCTGGGCTGAGCAGGCGCACGCCTTCTGTCCCTTGATCTGTCATATTCGTAAAAGTCGTCATCCTCGTCTATATCGCGGCGGGATTTTCTTCTGTCTTTTTCGTAGTCATCATCGTAGGGATTGGTCTCATATTCTTTTAAGACATCCCTGTTAAGTCTCATTTTGTCAGTATCAGAAAGGGTTTTGCCTGTAGCCTGGGCAGCTTCTGCCATATCCTCTTCTGTGGCAACTCTTGTATGTCCCTCCTCGTCAGGATCCGTAAGGGATACGAAATCCTTGTCCGGTGTGATAAGGGACTTTTTAAGGTCCGAAATAAGCTCTGCCGCGTTCTGATAACGTCTGTCCGGACTCTTCTGACAGCACTTAAGAACTATCTTTTCTACGCTGATGGGTATGTCATCACTAAATTCAGCGGGGCTTGGAAGATCCTCCTGAATATGCTTGATGGCAATGGCAACGGTAGTGTCGCCGTTAAAAGGAACTCTGCCTGTAAGCATCTCAAAAAGCGTGATACCAAGTGAATAGATATCACTCTTGGCATCGCTGTAGCCGCCTCTTGCCTGCTCCGGAGATGTATAATGCACAGAACCCATAACATTGGAAGTGATGGTATTGCTGGTGGCAGCCTTGGCGATACCAAAGTCTGTTACCTTTACCTTGCCTTCCTTGGAGATCATGATGTTCTGAGGCTTGATATCTCTGTGGATGATATTGTTGTTGTGAGCAGCCTCAAGTCCCATAGCCACCTGAATAGCTATGCTGACCGCCTCTTTGACGGATAATCTGACCTTCTTTTCAATGTACTTTTTGAGGGTAATGCCGTCAACCAGCTCCATGACTATGTAGTTGATGCCATCCTCGTCGCCTACATCGTAGACGTTAACAATGTTGGGGTGCATAAGTCCTGCGGTTGACTGAGCCTCAACCCTGAACTTGGAAACAAAGTTCTCATTTTCAGAAAACTCCTGTTTCAGCACCTTAACAGCTACAAGTCTGTTAAGCTTATGATCTTTTGCCTTATATACATCGGACATACCGCCGGTGCCGATCTTTTCCAGCACCTCATAGCGATCCCCGATCACCATTCCTATCTTAACCATTCAGTCCTCCGTCACGTGCAGGTTCATCCGCAAAAGGTTCAATAAGGATAACTGCAATATTATCCTTGCCGCCGTTGTTGTTGGCAGCCTCCACAAGTTTTTGTGCCTTTTCAATGATGTCCCTCTGACCGCTGACGATCATGCGTATTTCTTCATCCTCAAGCATATTGGTCAGTCCGTCAGAACACATGAGAACAATGTCCCCACGATTCAGTTCCACGTTAAAAAAGTCGATGTCGACTGTTTCATCGGCTCCTATAGCCCTTGTGATTATATTTTTATCCAGGTGGTTTCTGGCAGCTTCTCTGTCAAGGCCGCCCATGCGCACCATTTCCTCCACAAGAGAATGATCCCTTGTGATCTGGGTGATCTCATCGTTGATAACATAGAGTCTGCTGTCGCCCACATTGGCAACCTGCAGGTATCTGCCAAGAACTGTGCATGCCACAACTGTAGTTCCCATGCCAAAAAGCGCCGGATTCTCAGAAGCTTTTTCCCTGAGTTTTTGGTTGGCAGTCTTGATGGCCTTGTCAAGGATCTTGACGGGGCTTTGTTCAAAAGACTTCTCAATCTCTTCTACCATGGTATCCACGGTAAATCTCGACGCGTAATCCCCTGCGTTATGTCCTCCCATACCGTCTGCTACGATGAACACATTGGAAAGATTCCCTATCCTTGTGTCTGAGGAAAAGACATAATCCTGATTCAGTTTTCGCTTTTTTCCTATATCCGTTACGGAAAAAGTCTTAAGCAAAATAGCCTCCCCAACGAAGTACCTTTTAAATCACACAAAATAAGCAGGTTAGATCCTCTCTTCCTCAAGATGGCGCCTTCTGAGCTGTCCGCAGGCTCCATCGATATCCCTGCCCATTTCTCTTCTAATAGTAACATTTATTCGGCTTTTTTCAAGTTTATTTTTGAAAGCAAGAGCATGGGTGCGGTCTGTAGGCTTGTAGTCTCTTTCCTTTATGGGATTGACCGGAATGAGGTTAACAACAGCGTTAAGACCCTTTAAAAGGCGGGACAGTTCCTCCGCATCCTCATCCTTGTCATTTACCCCGCTCACCAGGGAATATTCAAATGTAAGCTGCCTTCCGGTCCTGTCAAAATAGGTCCTGCAGGCATCAAGAACTTCGTCTATGCTGTAGGTATTGGCTATGGGCATCAGCTCTTTTCTCTTGTCATTGTTGGATGCATGAAGGGAAAGAGCAAGGTTTATGGAGAGGTTTTTCTCCGAGAGCTCAAGGATCCTTGGAACCAGGCCGCAGGTTGATACCGTAAGGTTTCTCTGGCCCATGTTTATGCCGTTTTCATCCGTCAGAAGCTCTATAAACCTAAGAAGGTTGTCGTAGTTATCAAGCGGCTCTCCGCTTCCCATAACAACGACTCTTCCAATCTTTTCTCCCGTATATCTTGCAATGGAATATATCTGATCCAGCATCTCTGAAGGAAGGAGGTTTCTTACAACGCCGTCAAGGGTAGATGCGCAGAACTTACAGCCCATGCGGCATCCCACCTGGGATGAAATGCAGACGCTGACTCCAAACCTGTACTTCATGAAGACGCTCTCAATAACGTTACCGTCAGAAAGCGCAAAAAGAAATTTTTTGGTCTCATCAATATGAGACTCCTGAACCTCAACTACTTCAAGGTTTGTAAAAGAAAAGTCCCTGGCCAGCTTCTCCTTAAGGGACTTGGGAATATTGGTCATTTCATCATATCCACCTGCCTGCTTGACATGGAGCCACTCATAGAGCTGTTTTGCCCTGAAAGCCGGTTCATTCATGTCCTTTATGCATTCCTTAAGTTCATCAATATCAAGGGACTTTAAGTCTATTTTATTGTCTGTTGCTAAAATATATTCTTTTTCCATAAGTTAATACTGATCATCACTCGGTTCTAAGAGCTTCGATAGGATCAAGATCTGCTGCTCTCTTGGC
>JAILOW010000001.1 GCA_024690635.1 Butyrivibrio sp. | reverse complement strand
CTTGGCTTTTGTTCTGTCCGTTTTACTTTTGGTTTGTTTATTCTGAATAATTCTCTTGGAATTTTTCAGGGTTGCATTACTGTTTATTTGTCAAGGTGCTTTGTTCTTGCGGTTTAGCGCCGCAACTCATTTAGAATATCACTCGCGACAACCTATGTCAACAACTTTTTTAAAAAAGTTTTTCTCGTCGCAGGCAAAAAGTATTTTATCATTATTTATGCCCATTTGCAACAGATTAATTCAGAAAAAAACACCGGAAGCAAAACGCTTCCGGTGTCTGTAATATTACTGTAGTGTAACTGTTATTTTATCTATTTGTCCGATATCGTTACCGCCAATATCCTCGAAAACGTACCAGACCCATCCGTAATAGACTTAACTCCTTCCGGAATCGGCTCGTCATTTCTGACAAGTTTCAGTTCTATTGTGTAACCATCTGCATCTTTAACCTGTACCAGGTCAAAGTTTTCCTCTTCCGTTGAAAGCTCCTGCGATGCTTCCTCGGAAGCCTCCAAAGAAGTCTCTTCCACAGCATAATCCCCCTGCCGGGAAGTAAGAAGAGCAGCATCGTCAACATTTTCCTGTGTTGCGGCAAGTGCACTGACAGGAATGCTTGTTACCAGCATGGCTGCTGTAACAAGACCTGCAAGCATCCGCCTTAGAGTAGCGTTAACTTAATATTACAGAAATGCGCATTTACTGCGCATTTCGTTTTACCTTTATTCAGGCACCATACAGATCCTTTAAATATACGAATAAGTACCTGCAGGTTGCGATGAAGCTGCTCATAAGCTTAAGATCCGTGATGTAGTCAACTGTATATACGATAAAGTAGGCTTCTGCCGCCCCCAGCACTGCCCCCAGGAGTCTGTCCAGGCCTCCCAGTATCGGTATGTCTTTTACATCCCGAAGGGCCTTTCCCACTGCAGTCATGACTCTGTAGATCACGAAGGCAATAACCAGATATCCTATCTTGGGAATGATGTTTCCCAAATAACCGGAAGCTACGCTCCCTGCTATTTTCATAATGTAGTAAACCGCCGCAAAAGCTGCCGTAACAGCTATAAGGCCTGCCGCCTCTGCGATAAGTCCGTTTTTTGCGCCATAGGATATACGCCACAAGAACAGGCATACCACCACAACGCTTATAACAATTGCCGCAATATCAAAACTCATTTAAGTGTCATACTCACAATCCGGCTCTCGGTCACCAGAGTAAACTTGTTACGCTGGGCCGTGGGCACCATAATTCTCACAGGTTCAAAAAAGCTGCCGGAATATTTCACATGTCCGTTCATGTCCTTGATAAGGCACTCGTCCTCATTGTAGACAATGATCTGCTTGTTACTGAGGATCACGTCGCTGTAGTCCATATCAAAGTATGTGGTAAGGACATTGTCTCCGGAGGCGTTGTACACCTGAAGCCTGTACGCTCCTTCATCCGTGCTGTTGGCAAACACAAGTGCCATGTAGCTGTCGCTGAAATAGACAGAGCGAACTTCCTCTTCGCCTGTAAAGATCTCCGCCTGGCTCACAGGCTTTTCATTGCCCTTGTAGAACATGACTCTGTCGTCTGATACGGCAAAAGAGCTGCTCTCATTCATAAACTGAACATAAGGAACAACAGCGCCGGGATAGTCATAGCCGCTGGCATAGTTGTCGATGGAGTTTTGTCCCACGGATCCGAAGTTAAAGAAAGCCACGCTGGTGGTGAGACTTCCGTCCTTGGGATAAAGATATGAGACGCACACAAGCTCTGCGTTTGGAGAAATACTGATATCAACCGGATAGCCACTATCCTTCATGGTAGTCTTGAAGTTGGCTAGCATCTCTCCCTTGGAATCGTAAAGATAAATCCAGGTAACATCGGTTCCATCAAGAACCGCAGCCACAACGCCCTGGGCAGATACGCAGAAATCCCTGATGGGAAGATTTGTATCCACCTTGCCCAGTATCCCTGAGGTATCATTTACATAGATATTATGTCCGTTGTAATCGCCTACTGCCACCACGTTACCGCAGGTATGGGCAATGGGATTTTGCATCTCATAGGTCTGATTCCAGACCGCTTCTCCGGAAGCTGAAGTACAGCTGATACCGTCTTTACTGTACTGAACTACGCTGGAGCCAAGACTTATCACATTGGAATCCGCTCCGTTGGTAACAAGAGCGCCCTCGGACATTATCGCCTCGGAATACTCTTTGTCTCTCCAGCCAACGTACACTATAACCACAAAGGCTACGGACAGCACCGCTACGGTAAGTGTCCTGAAAAATACCTTCAGTTTATGGTTTCGTATCTTTTCCTTATAAGAGGGGCCCTGATCAGAAGAGTCCTCGCCGGATCTATTTAATTTTTGTGCGTAGGATAAAAAATCCCTTACTTCTGCCAATGCCAGCCTCCAAAAATCTGATTACTTATGCTTTGAAACGATAGATCGTCTCTGAATCGTATACTCTGTCCGGTCCAAATACAGGGCTGGGCCATGAAGGCTCATTTACGCTGTTGGGATAGAACTGAGTCTCAAGACAGAATCCGTCTCTGGGAACGTAGGATGTCTTTTCCTTGCCGTTGGGCTGCTTGAGGAAGTTACCTGTATAGAGCTGGAAGCCCGGAAGGGTTGTAAGACACTCAAGGCTGATGCCTGTCTTTGGTGATGAAACGGTGCAGAAAGGTCTAAGCTGTCCGTCGTAGCCGTCAACAACATAGTTGTGGTCGTAGCCGCCAACAAACTTAAGCTGCTCGTTGTCAGCACCAATCTCTTTTCCAAAGGTCTTTTCCTGTCTGAAATCAAAAGGTGTTCCTGTAACGTCTGCGATCTCTCCTGTGGGGATAGCTGCGGAATCGATAACAGGTGTGTATGCTGATGCGTTCATCTTCATTACATGGTCAAGGCAGCTTCCGCTGTTGTGACCGCTCAGATTGAAGTAAACATGGTTTGTCATATTGATAAGAGTTTTTGCATCACTGGTTGCATGGTAGTGAAGCTTTAACTCATTGTCATCATTAAGAGAAAACTCAAGCTCGAACTCTCTGTTGCCGGAAAAACCAAGATCTCCGTCAGCTGCTTTTAAAGTAAAGCGAACAGAATTCTCACCTTCAGCGGCAGCCCATACTCTCTTGTGGAAGCCGTTGTCCATATCTGTGTGAAGGTTGTTGGGTCCGTCGTTTACGGGAAGAGAGAACTCTTTGCCGTCGATACTGTATTTCGCATTAGCAATCCTGTTGGCTGTAGGTCCTACAGTCGCGCCAAGGAAGCTGTCGTTGTTGAAATACTCTGTGAAATCATCATAGCCAAGAGCAACGTCAACTTTGTTTCCGTCCTTGTCGGGAACAAAGATATTTCTGATGGTGCAGCCGTAGTCAAGTATAACTGCCTCCATGCCCTTGCTGTTTGAAAGATGGTACTCATGAATAGGCTCGCCGCCCTGTGTTTTGCCCCAAAGTTCCTTTTTTACTGCCATACCATTTGCCTCCTTAGAATCATACGTGTTGTTTATAACTCAGTTCTGCCTTCAAGAGCCCTTAAAAGAGTCACCTCGTCGATATACTCAAGATCCCCTCCCACAGGGACTCCGCTGGCAATTCGTGTAACCTTTATGCCCGTAGGCTTAATAAGCTTACTGATGTACATGGCTGTGGTCTCGCCCTCAAGGCTTGAATTGGTGGCGATAATAACTTCATCCACATCCTCGGTCTGAAGCCTTTGCATCAATTCCGTAAGCCTGATGTCTCCCGGTCCTATGCCCAGCATGGGAGAAATAGCTCCGTGAAGTACGTGGTACACTCCCTCGAATTTGCCGGTCTTTTCATAAGCCGCAAGATCTCTTGCATTTTCCACCACCATGATGGTCTTGTGATCCCTGTTTGCATTGCCACAGATAGGGCAAACATCCTCATCGGTCAGAGTGCAGCAAACCTTGCAATAGTGCACATTTTCTCTGGCCTCGGTAATGGAATCCGCAAGCTTTTTAACCCTGTCCTTGGGCAGATTAATGATATAAAAAGCAAGTCGCTGGGCAGACTTTCCCCCTATTCCCGGGAGAGCTGCCAGCTCATCTATCAGCTTGTTGATATGTCCGCTGTAAAGATCCATCAGAAAGGAAAGCCTCCGCCAAGTCCGCCTGTCATCTTGCCAAGCATTGCTCCGCTTGCTTCGTCAGCCTGCTTCATAGCCTCGTTGACAGCCGCAACAATAAGATCCTGAAGCATCTCAACATCGTCGGGATCAACTGCCTCAGGTGAAATAGTGATAGCTTTTACAGTCTTGTTTCCCATAACGGTACACTCTACAGCACCGCCACCTGCCTTTGCAGTAAATTCCTTAGTCTCAAGCTCCTTCTGGCTCTCCTCCATCTGGCGCTGCATTCGCTGTGCCTGTTTCATTAAGTTATTCATGTTGCCAGGCATACCACCGCCCGGGAATCCACCTCTTTTTGCCATTTCAAAAATCTCCTTCTATTCTTCGATATCGTCTTCTTCCACAAGCATACCAAATTCTTCTGCTCGTTTAAAGAACTC
>JAILOW010000194.1 GCA_024690635.1 Butyrivibrio sp. | reverse complement strand
CTGTAGGTTCCGCTTACTTCAACGTTTTCTCCGTCATAAGGGCTCTTATCATTTGCAGTGATGGTAGCCACAACCCTGATCTCGCATCCTGCGGGAACCTTGTCGGTTTTTAACACTTCATCACCTGCTGCCCTTATGGTGCCGTCCTTATCAAGGAGCTGTGTATCGTTTACGTAGTAGTAACAGATATCATTCTTGCTGACAGCCTTGAGATCCTTGCCTTTTCCGACTGTCAAAAGACCTGTTCCGTCGGTAAACTTAGGCGCTGACAGGAAGTATCCTGCCTTGCCCTTGGCGTTGTAGGTAACATCGGCTGCACTGATGGTTACTTTTGAAAGCTCTGCCTTTTCGATGTTGAAATACTGAGCAGCACAGGTTCCTGCATAGTTACCCTTTCCTTTGATAATAACAGTAGGTCTTGCTGAAGCCTTTTTGATGCTCTCATAATCTGAAACGATCTGCTTGTTATTCTTGTAGGTAAGGGTATAATCAATGCCCTCACGAAGAGCAGTTCCTTCAAAATCACCGGGCTCCATGTAGACTACAGTAACTCCGGGAACAGCACCGGTCTTTTTGTAAACTGCATCGCTGCAGGAAATGTGTATACGCTTATCGCTCTTCTTAGACTCATTGATGCCATAAGCCTTTACGGTCACCGTCTTTTTGATGCTTCCGCTGTAGCCGCCCTTACCTGTAAATACAAGACTGAACTTGCCAAGAACGCCGTTATTATCCATGGAAACGCTGTAGTCTTTGCCTTCTTCAAGCTTTATATACTCTGTAACCTTCTTGCTGCCCACCTTTGTGGTTTTGGTTCTGTAGAGGGTTACGCTGTTCCACTTCTTTGCATCATCTGTTTCAGTCTTATTCTGAGCTGTAATAACTGTGTCAGCTTTAAAGAGATCCTCAAGGGTAATCTTATGCCCTGTATATTCTACTTTTGTAGAAAGACCTGCAACCTTGACACTTTTCCAGTTTTCACCCTTCTTTTCGGTGATGGTATAGAAACCTTTCTTTGTGCCAATGAACTTATCACCCTTACCTTCAATGATAAATCCGTGCTTTCCTGCTGAGGTGTTGTCTTTATCTGTAAGTGTAACAGTAAAGTCTGTTCCGTATGTAAGTGCATCTTTAGAAGCACTCTTTACGTATACATAGCCAAGAGGAGTCTTTCCTTCAGTATTGTCAAAGAGCTTTTCAGCTGTAACGGCAGTTTCGTCATATACTGTCTGGATCGCTTTATTTTTGATATTGCCGTACTTAAGCTTTGAAACGCTTACTATACTCTTGTCCTTGCCATTGATGGTCTTAACAATGATCTTTTCATCCTTGGCATCTGTGGTAAAGTTGCTCTTCTCCTTACCGTGAATGACGATCTCGTAGGTCTTTCCTGCTTCATTCAAAACAGTGGAATTGCCGTCTATGGCTACTACGTTGTTTTCAGGATCAATACGGAAGTATGAAAGCACATAGTCCTTATTGAGCGTAAGCTTCCTGCCCTTGTATGTAAGGGAAGGCTTTATGCCTGAAAGCTTAACCTTGGGGCCTATTGCCACAGGAACAACAGTCTCTGACGCGATAGCAATTTCGTTTACATCCGTAGGAGTAATTGCAAACTTAAAGGTTGCAGTCTTTGTATAGTTGCCCTTACCCTTTATGGTTACAAAAGGAGCAATGCTCTTTTTATTCTTGGGATTTACAGCATCTTTTGCCGAGACATTTGTATTATTGCCATAGCTAAGTGTGTAGTCCCTGCTTTCAATGAGCCTTGTTGTGCCCATGAATACTTTGATGTCACTGCCAAAAGTAATCTTGCTGCCGGTATATGTCTTAACATAATCGGTAGCTGCTCCTGATGTCAGGTAAATCGTAGCATCGTTAATACCGTCGGTGTTGTCGTCACCTATCACATACCAGATGCCGGTGGGAACCTTGGCAAGATCCCTTCCAAAAGCTGAAAGATAAGGTTCTGCATCCTTATCTATCTCTCCCCAGCCATCGATTACTTCAAAGTCAAATCCCGCCGCATCGCTGTCCTTAAAGCCTTCTTTTACTGCAATAGCGGTGATCTGTGAATCCTTCTTTATCTCAAAAGCATCGGTGTAAAGAGCTGCCTTATATCCGTTTATATCAAACTCGGAATTTTCGTCAGTGTCCGCATCGTTAATTATGTAGTATATCTTTGCCCCGGGTGTCTTAGTGAAAAGTCTGACCCTCTGGCCTCTTCTTACCTGTATTTTTCCTTCGTCATAAGGATCTGATGTGGGCATTTCCACTTTCTCAAGAGGAATAACACTTACGGAAATGCTATCTGTGTACTCTTTTCCGCCTTTAGATACGATTGCCTTTATTACAAAGGTAGTCTCTCTGTCGATGTCGTCCTTAAGGAAAGTTAACACCATCTTTCCTGACTCAGCATTCTTTGTAAGACTAAAGAAATCTTCCGGCGCTACCTCTGCGGCATCTTCATCTACAACTTCTCCCTGGTTATCATAAACTTTGTATACAAGAGAGTCCTTGAAAGATGCATTAACAGCCGAAGTAAAGCTGATCTCTGATCCTGTGATGGCAGAAACTCTTGCTTCATGGATATTAAAGGCTACAGGAACAATGTTATTAACCTTTATGGTAGCAGGAGCCTTTACCTTGCTTGAGGATACAGTGATAGTTGCCTGTCCTTCCTTGGAGCCTCCTATCAGCCTTACGTCAGTACCAAATCCCGATACTGAACAGATATCCTCGTCGCTACTCTTCCAAACAAGTGTATTTTCATACCACTGAGGAAAGATAACAGCCTTTGCTGTAAGGGCATCTCCCTTATTAGCGCTGTATGCGCCGTCTTCTCCTGCCGTAGCATTTTCTACGGATACTTCGATCTTTGATGCTACTTCCTTGTTACTTACCGTTATCTTTACAGGATCTGAGCATACACCCATAACCTCAGCATATACCCTTGCTTCTCCCTGAGCTCTGGCAATAACGGTTCCATCGTCAAGAAGCTGTATGGGCTCCATGTTTTCGGGATTTGTAACAGTTGTATCTGCTATATACCACTTAACAGCATCGCTCATTCCAAGTACTACTGTTCCCGTCAGCTCTGACTTAAGTTTTACAGACTGTCCGGGATCAAGTGTGATACCTCCTGATACGTCGTTTCCTTCGGAATCTGTTACGGATATACCTGTTACCTCATTTTCACCCTTAATCTCCCATGTGGCGAAGATATCCATATCGCCGGTAACCTTGATATATTCTGTGCCGTTTTCCTCCTTGACGGTAGCAAGTCTGGGAGCACTGTAGTCATTTACATAATAATGCCAACCTGCAAATACTCTGTTCTCCGGCTCTACAATATCCTTGAAATAATCAGACAAAACAATATATCTTCCGGGAGCCACCAGAACATCCACCTTGCCGGTCCATCCGGAAGTATTTCCACTACCTGACTTTTCTTTGAAGTGAGCACGCTGACCGGCATCTATGGTCACTTTTACATTTTCTTTGTATACCGCACAAAGTCTTACTTCACTGATCTTACCCTTTGTGATGCAATCAGGTGTCCATCCGATGTAGGGCTTTCCGGAAATATAATACAGATACTCATAAGGCTTTGAAAGATCAGGGTCAGCTATTCCATCACCGTCTTTATCCTTATCGGAGTAATAATAAAGTCCTGAGAATTCCCAGCCCTTGTCATTTCTTGGAATATCGAGGGCTATACGTGTATTCTCGTCATCTCCGGCACCGGGAACAAATTTTTTAATATATTTTCCGTCAGTTGATACTTTTCCGTCGCCGTAGTATATCTCAACAAAGCTGTTTTCATTTGCTCTAAGAGGAAGCCATTTTGCATATACCACGGTTTCCTCACCTATCACATCGTAAGGAGAATACTCTGTGGTGCAGTTACTGTCTTTGTAATCAATTTTTACTCCGCCGTACTTTTTGGAGTATTTATTCTGGAATCCGAAATTTTTTCTAAGGTCTCCCTTATACTCAGGGAACCACAGATCAGCCCAGCGTGCACCCTTTGGAAGCTTCATGGTCATCTTCTTGTAGGTACTGTCAAATTTCCAGTTGTTGTAAAAGCCAAGAGTTTCACTGATAAAATCAAAAGAAATGTCACTGCAGTCAATTCCCTTCAGATCTGCTGTAACTGTTACAGTCTCGCCCCACTTGGCATAGAGAGTCATATTTCTTGTGGGAATAAAGCTGCTGTTAAAGGAATGTATGTTTCCTTCTTCGTCTATATAGAAATAGTGGTCCTCATAAATGTGCCACTCCTGTCCCGTTCCGTCTTCATTGGTGGTCCAGGCTCCGGTGGGAAGGATGCTTTCGGGGCTTTTGCTCGGATCTGCCACAACTTTTGGAATAGTCTTAAGTGCTGTTCCCTTAGGGACATAATAGGTGATGCTTGCCTGACCGCAATCCATATCACCGATATGCTGGCCATCATGTTCATTTACAAAGGTAATTTCATAATTGTCTGTGCTCCAGCCTGCATAAAAAGATAGGCCTTCAGTAGCTGTAACATGTTCATCAAAGGACACCAGATGCAGACACTCAGGCTCTGAATACCAACCTGTAAAGTGTAAATCCGATGTATCATCAACTGAAGTGGCCAAAACACTTGGTACGGGATACTTATTGCCGATCGCTTCTCCGCCGGCAACATTTAAAATAACCTTGTCACTGTACTCATCAATCTTTTCTTTTTCCCACTCACCGTTGCAAGAGTATACGATTCTGTAGCGATAAGCTTCATCCCCAAAAGAATAGTTAGGATAAAAATAAATATGTACAGTCTCTTTCCAGCAGGCATAAATGGTCACAAGGCTGTCAAGCTTTCTGGTTTCAAGCTCTTTTAAATCCACCTTGTTTTCACAGGAAGCTTCCTCATACCAGCCACAAAATTCATAGCCGTCGCGCTTATCGGGAGTTATGTCCTCAAGGCTGTCAAGAATGTGATCCTTTAATGACTCGCCCTTTTTAAGCCTTGCATAGGTCCAGTCGGAATTGCCCTTATAGGTTCCGCCGTTAAGGTCAAGCTTTACTCCGCAAAAATCAACCCACTTTGCATAAAGTGTCATATCCCTGCTTGCCAAAAAGCTCTTTTGAACAGGATTTTTAAACGCGGGATCGTAGTAAAAATTCTCCACATATCTGGCGTTTTTGGTTGAAATGGCGCCGGTGCCGATCAGATTCTGATCTTCAAGATTTACCTTCTGGTCTTTGTCAAAAGAAACTTCTCTGGAACTATATTCATATCCGGTAAAATCGTCGTAGCAGATCTCATCGCCGTAATCAAAAGTTACTGTAATGCTCTTAACCAGCTTTGCATAAAGAATAATATCTTTTTTAGGTACGCTTCCGTCGTACTGTTTTCCGTCTTTGGTCTTCCATCCGTCAAATCTTTGCTTGCCGGAACGGGAAACATAACCTGTTCCCTCCTCAAAATAGACAAGAGACTCAAATCCGTAGGTCTTGTCAACAGAGCAAACCAGTGTGTTGGAATCCACAAAAGTATACTCGTAGGTACTGTGGTCAAGAACATAGTCAGCCGTATTTCCAAGTTCAAGGGTTCCTGTAAGATAATCCTTACTCCAGCCGGCTTTAAGAGTTATCTCTCCGTTTACCACCTTGGAAGGATCAATATATGCATCACATATATCATCGGTAACATCACTTGATGATGCCTTTTTTCCGTCGCTGTAATACCAGCCTGTGAATCTGTAGTGACGGTCTTCATTTACGGGCATGCTCAGTTCAAGATCTTTCCACTGAACATAGTATTTTTCATAACGGGCTGTTCCCTCGTCATAGTCGGAATCGCAATATCTTGCAGAAGTAGTGATGGCGTCACTTGTAAGAGGCGCATCAATTTCATCCTTGCAGTAAGCTCCGCCGTTAAGATCAAAAGTAACCTTGGCTACTTCATTATCCCTGGTCCACTTAACGTAGATATCCACCTCGCCGTCTGTTATCTTTTCGTCCTGAATACGAGCCGTTCCATCCTGTCCAAAAACAATCTTTTCCTGTGATGAAAAACTTCTGTCGTAATAAAAACCTTCGATCTTCATAGTGGGATCATTATGCTTGAATCTGGAAGCATACCATCCCGAAAAGCTTATCCAGTAGCCACCGCGAAGATCATCAACCTGATTTTTTAATGTATACTCATGAAAACGCTCATCAGGCTTAAGCTCGTCGTTTTCATCATAGTTGCAGTAGCCTTCATCTCCGAGATGAAAATCTACCAGAACAGAATCCTCTTTATATCCGGCGTAAAGAGTTATCTCATTCTCTTCGCTATAAGCTTCCGACAAAACAACAGTTCCTATGCTGTTATCAATATCGTTGTCATAATCATAGTCCGCCTGACCGGCATACTGTGCCCTAGCACGATCAAGGTAAAAGCCGCAGAAGCTGTATCTGCTCATATTAGCAACTACGTCCTTGTATTTTCCCTTATAAGAAGCATGAAGAGTCTCTAAACTCTTTCCATCAGGTACAAGGAAAGTTTTTGATATCTTATCGCCGTCATCATCCTTCAGATAACCGCCACCGTTATCGTAGCCATCGCCGGTAGCATATATAAGTTTCAAAGTCTTATATCTTGACCAGCCTGCATATACGGTAGTTCCGGGATCAACCACGCACTTGTCACGCTCTAAAGCGGAACCATTCTGGTAATCAAAGGAAAAAATATCCTGTGTTGAAGAAACACAGTTCTTGCAATCCTTTTCCCTGAACCAGCCCATGAACATATATCCGTCTCTTACGGGCTTGAACTTGGATACCACATTTGAACGGTAACCTGAAATATCGTAAATCTCAACTTTCTCTTCTCCGCCCTCGAAAGTTCCTCCGTTGGCATCAAGAGTAACACCACGTGTATAAGTATCTGCCAGAGTTTCATCCTCCGGCTCCAAAACAGGAGCTTCCTCACCGTCTTCGGCTTCAGAAAGCTCGTCAACAGTTTCATCAGTCTCATCTTCGGAAACAGCTTCAGCTTCGGCCTCAGCCTCTTCTTCCCCTTCCTCTTCCTCCTCGGAAAGGGTCTCCTCAGATGTCTCTTCTGCAGCCTCCTCGTCAGCAGCACTTGTCAAAAGCGCCGACTCATCAGCCGCAAAAGAAGCGACACTGCCCATCTGTATCGACGATACTGATAGCACTGCCGCCATTAGTAAAGATAAAAACTTCTTATGAATCATAAATCACACTCCTTGTGCATATTTATACAGTTACTATGATTATACCGAAAAAAATGCGGCATGGGTATAGTGCGAGCCAAAAATTTTAGCCTTATTTGAAATTTATATAACACCTAATATACATCGACTTGAAATTTTGTTACCTGCATTAAAAAGGCCGTAGTATGTGTATATGCCATTACGGGGACGCTCTCGCTCTGTCTCGGACGCAGATAGCATATACAACATACTACGGCCTATTCATGATCCAACAGATCAACCTATATCAGGTTCATCAAAAAGCTTAATGGAATCTGCAACCTTTCCTTCTGTCTCGAAGATAACGATCTCGTTTTCTCCATGACGAAGGAGCGGTCCGGGAATGTAGAGTCTTTTCTGGGGTCCGATTTCCCAGAATCTTCCAAGGTTGAAGCCGTTGATAAAGGCTACTCCCTTGCCCCAGCCTGTAAAGTCAAGGAAGGTGTCGCAGCATTCATCAGCGTTAAATCTGAATTTGTAAAATGAGGGTGTACCCTCCTTGTACTCTTTTGAGTAATTGATCTTTTCAATGTTATCAAGGGGAAGTGTATAAATATCCCATCCGTTGTGCATGTGTCCGTTTATCTGTACGCACCGGCCGATGCCCTTTCTCTGTGTCTCCATGCGGGGACCGAAGTTTACTCTTCCCATGTTCTCAACAAGGATGTCGAATTTTTCGTTTAATCCCGCAAAAGAGCCGGTGGACAGCCCGGCCTCAGAGATAGCTCCCATGGCTGTTTCGGGAGTAAGGCCGTTTTCAGCCATGAACTTTCCTGCAAGCTGCATGGCAGGCATGCTGCAGGACAGGTATTTATCAAGAGCTATATCATGCTCTTTGTTAAGTTCAAGGTCATACAGCGTAATAAGCGGCTTTTCATCCACAAATACACTGGCTCTGTCAGCGCACTCCCAAAGGCGGAGCTTTGCTATACCCGCCTCGCTGTGAAGGCGTGATCTGTACAGGATGTAACCGTAGTTTTGGTCAAGCTCTTCCATGGTTGTGGTATATGTAAGATGAACAGGCTTACTGATATCATCTACTACGGAGAAAAGAGATGTCTTTTCACATACAGACAGCTCACCGTAGGCTTTTCTCTTAATCTCAGATGAGAGCTTAACTTTCGGAACAGGAGCATACTTTCCTATGATCTCACGGTATTTTCTGTATTTTTCCGTGATCTGTCCATCCTCTGTAAGAAGGGCATCATAATCATAGCTGGTCACATCGGGAGTCAGCTCGTCGTAATAATTTGAGCCGTTCATGAATCCGAAATTGGTACCGCCCTCAAACATGTAGATGCTGACATTTCCCTGCTTTAGCATCTCTTCAAGGTCCTCGCAGCTCTGAACAAGGTTACCCTTCATATGACCGCCGTTTCCCCAGTGGTCAAACCAGCCGACCCAGAACTCTGCACACATCAAAGGTCCGCCCTGAGTATACTCTTTTAAAACATTAAAACGCTCGGAAGTCTTTGATCCAAAATTACCCGTGGGATGAGCTTCTTTTACAGATCCCCCTCTGTAGCTCTCATGGTAAGGTCCGTCTGATGTTATAAGGGGAACCGTCACGCCATGCTTTTTCATGAGATCTCTCATGGTCTCCATGTACTCATGGTCGTTGGCGTAATAGCCATACTCATTCTCAACCTGCATGAGAATGATGTTCCCGCCATTGCCAATCTGATAAGGAACAAGCTTTGGCATCAAAACACTGTAATATTCATCCACCGCGTCAATAAAAGGCTTGTAGCTTACGCGAAGCCTCATATTTCTGTCTTTTAAAAGCCAGGCGGGAAGACCACCAAACTCCCACTCTGCGCAGATATAAGGAGAAGGCCTTACAATAATATAGAGCCCCAGCTCAGTGGCCATTTTAAGAAATCTCTCCACATCGCAAAAGCCCTCAAAATTAAACTCTCCCTTTTTGCTTTCGATCAGGTTCCACGGTATGTAAGTCTCCACCGTGTTGCATCCCATGGCCTTCAGTTTCTCAAGTCTGTCCTGCCAGTACTCAGGGACAGTCCTGAAAAAATGAAAGGATCCCGAGATGACCTTAAAGGGCTCACCGTTTAAATAAAAGGTGTCCCTTATCTCAAATTTTCCCATTTCATCTTCCTCTTTTTCCCAATTATTTACCTCAAAAACAGGTCAAAATCCCATATAAACACCGGGGATATCATCCTCAGTAAGGTGGAAGCCCGTTGAAGAATCATCGCTTTCCACAGTCTCCATCTTGACCACGTTAACATATCCGTCGTTAATCATATCAACCATATAAGGCACGATATTGGGATCAAACTGCGTTCCGGATCCCTTCTGGATCTCATCGATGATCTCGTCCTTATTAAGATGTCTTCTGTAAACTCTTGAGCTTGACATGGCATCGTAGGAATCCGCAACTCCGACAATCCTTGCATAAAGAGGTATCTCTTCTCCCCTAAGCCCCTCGGGATAGCCCTTGCCATCGTATCTTTCATGATGATAAAGAGCTGTCTCCCTGATACCGCGAAGAGATGAAAGCTGCTTGAGCATCTTACCTCCCGCAACAGTGTGGTTCTGGATAAGTTTTCTTTCCTCATCGGTAAGCTTGCCGGGCTTATTCAGCACAGCGTCGGGAACACTGATCTTACCTGCATCATGTAAAAGACCTGCATAATAAATATTCTGTATCTCATCCTCGGAAAGTCTCATCCTCTTGGCAAGTTCTGCCGCGTACATGGCAACACGCCTTGAATGGCCCCTGGTATAAGGGTCTTTTGCATCAATAAAGCTGATGAAAGTATTCATTGACTGAAGGATGACCCTTACGTCATTCTTTTGTCTCTCACGATAATTTTTCAGATTGAATCTTGTAACGAAAAAGCCTGTAAAAAGAATTACCCAGATCACAAAAGCCAGATAAATGAGCTTTCTGAAGATCGATCCACCGGACATGGCTGTCTTGTATCCCATAAATGTGATCTCTGTGGGATAGAACATCTCTTTTGTATTAAGGATAAGTCCAAAGCTTACGTTGTCCTTTGCCTTAAGGGATATGTTGTAAAACTCCGGAGAAAGAGTCACCGTCCGCCCCTGCTGAGTTGCAGCGGCATTCCAACAGCCCTCAAGGCTTGCGCCCTCAGGGATCTCAAGAAACATCTTCCAGTTGCTGATATCAAGTGCTCCGTCGTTGTATAAGACAAAGTCATACTGACTTCCGTAGCCCCCGACGATCTCCCATGTTCCAGACCTTGTCATGGTGGCATAAACTTCTTCCGAAAGCCTTGTTCCGGTAAGGCTGATGTCAGCTATGTATTCCGAAGATACATTGTTGGCAACTCCCACCCTTTCAGCGAAATATGCAGTTACGATAATGATGAGTGCTGCTATAAATACAAGCAATGTCTCAGCTGCTTTTTCAAGCTTCATCCTTGCTGTCCCTTCTGTTGTCCTTGAGATGATGTTTTCTCTTTTCCTGATACATCAGCTCGTCTATTGCCATCTGGAATTCCTTGGCAGTCATCCTCGTAGCCGGGTCATAGACCATGCCGCCGGTACTTATCTCTACCTCGTAGGGCTTATTGCTCTTGTAATTCCAGATCTCAAGTTCATCCTTCACGATTTCAATAACTTCATTTAGTTTACTCTCTTCCGAGATATTTGTCACAACGCAGAACTCATCTCCGCCAAAACGCCCTATGGCTGAGTTCTCCGGAAAGACCTCATGTAAAGTCTCCGCCACAAGCTTAAGCGCCACATCGCCTTCGCTGTGGCCGTAGTTATCGTTTATACTCTTGAACCTGTCAAGATCCAGCATAATGGCTGAAAAACGTCTTCCTGTTGAGATGGAGTTTTTCACGGCATCTTCAAGCCTCATATCAAGGCCTCTCCTGTTAAGGACACCTGTAAGATAATCGATGTCCAGGTTTTTGGCCTGAAGAAGGAAAAACAGTATAAGAAGGCCTATGGATATTGAGGCATAGGTCATGTTCAGATTGGAGAAAAAAATCTGAAGAAGTGCCCCCACAAATGCCAGTGTAGGAAGGGCAAATATGGGTCTTCTGTAATCTTCAAAAATACTCTTTCTGTAAATAATGGTATAAAGAGATGTGAGGCAGCAAAAGATAAGCAAAAGGGCTCCTCTTATCATGAAAAGAGGACCTCTTATGTATTCATTGCCATCGAAATAATAGAACCATCTAAGATCAAAAAGTGCCGAGATAGTAACAAGAAAGAAGTTTACAAAGACAAAAATATCAAAGGCTGCCCTGAATGTTTTTTTGCCCCGCTGATCCTTGTTGTCCATCCAGCAGTTGATGTATAAAATAGCAAAAAGATAATCCGCAGGGTCAAGTGCATAGATAACATAATATCCGATCTTGGTAAGTACCAGAAGCTGGTCAGGGTACATCTCTCCAAGGTGACCAATAGTCTCAGCAACCAGCAAAACAAGAGTCATCACGTCAAGCTGTCTGAATCTGTCACCTGAAAGGGTATGGGAATTTTTACTCTCAAAAATAAGGAGTAAAACCAACAGAAGCGCTGTATAAAAATTTAGTATGATCCATCCTTGAATATCCAATGAGATACCATCCTGTAATTATAATATGCCATCATTTTAATTATAATTTAAAAGCGCCCTGCAATAAAATATGCAAAGGCGCTTTTTAATGTTTTTTTTATGTTTTTGGTTAAATTTATCTCTGGATACGTCCTGATCCGTCTCCGCCTGCAAGCTTTTTAACCTCATCAACGGTTACAAGGTTGAAGTCTCCTTCAATTGAGTGCTTAAGAGCAGATGCAGCAACTGCAAACTCAATTGTCTCCTGAGGTCCAAAGCCGTTGACGCAGCTGTAGATAAGTCCGCCGCCGAAGGAATCTCCGCCGCCCACACGGTCAACGATGTGAAGTGCGTACTTTTTGGAGAAGTAAGCCTCTCCGTCTGTGTAAAGCATAGCGCTCCAGTTATTGTCATTGGCTGAAATAGACTCACGAAGAGTGATGGCAACCTTCTTAAATCCAAATCTGTCTGTGAGCTGCTTGGCAACCTCGATATAGCCTTCTCTGTTGAGCTTTCCTGTTGTAACGTCTGTGGAAGAAGCCTTGATTCCAAATACATCGCCGGCATCCTCTTCGTTTGCGATACAAACATCAACATACTGGCAAAGCTCTGCCATAACCTTTCCTGCCTTTTCTTTGCTCCATAGTTTTCCTCTGTAGTTGAGGTCGCAGGATACTGTAAGGCCGTGCTCTTTAGCCTTCTTTACAGCCTCAAGTGTGATAGCTGCAAGACTGTCGCTTACAGCGGGAGTGATACCGGTAAAGTGGAACCACTCTGCGTCTTTAAAGATCTCGTCCCAGTCAAAGTCAGAAGGAACAGCCTCAGCGATAGCTGAATGTGCTCTGTCGTAGATGCACTTGGAGCCTCTCTGTGAAGCACCCTTTTCATTGAAGTAGATACCTACTCTGTCGCCGCCTCTTGTGATCTTGGAGGTATCAACGCCGTACTTGCGAAGAGAATTAACAGCTGCCTGTCCGATCTCGTGTGAAGGGAGCTTTGTTACATATACGCTGTCAAGTCCGTAGTTTGCAAGAGAAACAGATACGTTTGCTTCTCCGCCTCCGAAGGTAGCCTCAAGATGATCTACCTGAACAAATCTCAGATAATTGTCAGGCTGCAGACGCAGCATGATCTCACCGAATGTAATAACTTTCTTTGCCATAGTCTTTCCCTTTCATTTATATATTTATAAATTTCAATTTTTAACAAGATGAACTGCAAATCCGCCAAAGTCATCAGCAAGATATGCAACCTTAAGATGTCCGTCATTATCAAAGCTAAAGGATGATTCATCAAACTTAACACCCTGCTTGGAAAGATGATAAACAGCTCTGTCAACGT
The DNA here is from genome assembly GCA_024690635.1 of Butyrivibrio sp. The sequence continues at coordinate 1,274 of JAILOW010000194.1, read as the reverse complement.
TATTTGTTCCGATGGCAATGTGTCCGCACTTGCCGCGTCCCTGAGATTTCATAACTTCTACAACGGATCCCGCAAAGACAGATGAATTACCTACCTTCTTGGTAAATCCAAAGAGAGAGTCAAACTTATCTGCTGTAGCCTCTGCAGCCTCAGCGCTTTCTGTATTGATGCCGACATGCTTCATTGTAAAGCCAAGCATAGCGTTTACGGCGTCTCTTGTCATGGCTTCGATCTCATCGAACTTTCCTGCTGCAATAAGGTCTTTTTTAACCATCCAGCTTCCGCCGCAGCAGAATACCTTGCCAAATGAGAGGTAGTCGTTTAAATTATTTTTGTTTACGCCGCCTGTAGGCATGAAATGCATCTTGGTATAAGGCGCAGCCATGGCCTTGATCTTGGCGATACCGCCGTTCTGCTCAGCAGGGAAGAACTTTACGCAGTCAAGTCCAAGCTCGATAGCCTGCTCAACCTCTCCGGGAGTAGCTGTTCCGGGTACCACAGGAACACCGATGCTCTGAATGTATTCTACGTTTGATCTGTTAAATCCGGGGCTTACAATGAACTTTGCTCCTGCAGCCTTGGCACGGTCAGCCTGCTCTGCATTTAACACTGTTCCTGCTCCTACGATCATCTCAGGAAATTTCTGAGAAATGATCCTGATGGCTTCCTCAGCTGCATCGGTACGGAAAGTAACCTCAGCTGCGGGAAGTCCGCCCTTTATCAGCGCCTGTGCAAGAGGCTCTGCGTCTTTTGCATCATCAATGGCGATGACAGGCACGATTCCGATCTTATAAAGTTCTTCACAAATCTTATCCATGGTTATTGCCTTTCTTTAATGTATATTATTTAAAATTACTGCGCTGTACTCTCGTCGATATCCTCAAACCTGGAAGGATCAAGGTTGTTGGGATCCTGTCCGATATAAGCTGAGATACCGCCGTCGATATAGATCACCTGACCGTTGATAAAATCTGAAGCACCTGAAGCAAGGAATACTGCAAGGCCCATAAGGTCCTCTGTTTTTCCCCATCTCTGGGCAGGTGTCTTGGAACGGATAAATCTGTCAAAAGGATGCATGGATCCGTCAGGCTGCTTCTCACGAAGAGGCGCTGTCTGAGGTGTTGCGATGTAGCCGGGGCCGATGGCATTGCACTGAATGTTGTACTGGCCGTATTCAGAGCAGATGTTTCTTGTGAGCATCTTAAGTCCACCCTTTGCTGCAGCATAGGCAGATACCGTCTCACGTCCAAACTCTGACATCATTGAGCAGGCGT